>JBKJSV010000043.1:0-22159 GCA_046595755.1 Candidatus Doudnaibacteriota bacterium
ATAACACCTGCGAGGTGGTGGACTTTGGTGTTATTAAAACTAAAAAAACCTTAAGCGATTCGGAGCGGCTGTTTGAACTACAAAAAGGTTTAGATAAAATTATTATCAAACACCATCCAACTGTGGCAGGAGTGGAGAAATTATTCTTTGAAACAAATGCGAAGACCGCGATGACCGTTTCCCAAGCGAGGGGAGTGGTTTTATTTACCCTACAAAAGAACAAGATCTCCCTTTTTGAATTTACCCCTTTACAAGTTAAATCCATAATCTGTGGTTATGGTAAAGCCGAAAAGAAACAGGTTCAAATGATGGTACAAAAATCCTTTAACCTAAAAAGTTTACCCAAACCAGACGATGCTGCTGACGCACTCGCGATTGCTCTTTGTGCGGCATTTAAAAAAATATAATTGTTCAGCCCCGCCTCGATCGATGATCGGGCGGGGCTCTTGTTACGTCGGCGTCTGGCCATCGCAAAACTCTTCCAGTGCTTCGTAGCGAAAAGGGATGAGGGGATTACGATCGATTGCGAAAAGTGTTCCCCCTTCAGGCGATGAGTAAACAATGAAGATAGCCTCCGATGGCAACTTGCGAGATCTCACAACCCCCACCTGGAACTCCACAGCCACAATCACCAATTTATACGTGTGCACTTTGGGACAAACGATCTGGTTATTTTCCATACCGCCTCCCGAGTTGAAGTTCCTCCTAACTAACTGCCCCCAGTATAACAAAAATCCCCCCATCTGGGAGGATTTTTTTAATCCAACTACTTTATCTTCACGAAATTTCTTTTACCTACCTGTATCACTGAATCCTTTGAGACAGGTTTTGCGTAGTCTTTACATACAACCCCGTCTATTCTGACTCCACCTTGGTCAATTAATCGTTTTGCTTCACTGGCACTTTTTGCTAAATTTGAGGCAGTTAGCACTTTAACGATTTGCTCGCCGGCAAGCTTAAAAGAGGGGATCTGATCAGGGAGCTCCTTTTTTTTATGAACTCTATCAAACTCTGCCATAGCAGCATCAGCCTCCTTCTTTCCGTGGTATAGCGAAACAATTTCCCAAGCAAGTTTAGCTTTTAAATCGCGGGGGTTGGTCTTTTCAGACTTAAGCTCCTTTTCTATTCGTAAAAGATCATCGTTACTTACTTGGGTACAAGACGTATAGTACTTTAGGATTAATCCATCCAAAATTGTCATAGTCTTACCGAACATATCGTTTGGAGCGTCTGCCACATTTATAACATTACCCCAAGAGGAGCTCATTTTTCTTCCATCAGTACCTTCCAATAAATCAAAAGTCATTATATTTTGAGGATCCTGCCCATATCGTCTTTGAAGGCTTCTCCCTGCGAGAAGGTTAAATCTTTGGTCAGTACCACCCAACTCTAAATCGGACTTTATAGCCACAGAATCATAACCCTGCATCAGAGGGTATAGAACCTCGCGCAAAGAAACTCTTTTTTCCGCTTTCATTCTCTTCGCGATATTTTCCCGAGCAGTGAACTCATGCAAAGAAAATTCATTTGCCTGCTCTGCAATTTCTAGAAAGCCTAGTTTTTTTAACCACTTGGAATTAAAGTGCACTTCAGCTTTTTTCAAATCGATTATCTTACCGACTTGGGCGATATACCCTTTCATGTTTTCTTTAACATCCTTAACTGTAAGCATTGGCCTTTCCGATTCTTTATCGGACGTGTCTCCGATCAAACCAGTAAAGTCACCAATTATGAAAACGATTTTGTGTCCCAAATCTTGAAGAGCTCGCATTTTCCATAACGAAATTGCCCTTCCGATATGAATACTCTTTGAAGTTGGGTCGATACCCAACTTAACGCGAAGCTTCTTTTTAGAGCGCAATTTCTGCTCCAAATCCTTCCTATCAACAACCTCGGCAACCCCTCGAGTTAAAATTTCATCTATCTTGTCAGTCATAATATTATTATAGCAAGTTTATTAAGATTCAGATATAATTGTAACTATGAAACACCTCAATAAATTCAATCTAAAAGCATCTTTAAATAGGATTTGGCGTAGCAAAAAGCTTTGGAGCTGGACGGTCCGAATGATCGCAGTTCTTTTTGCTCTAACCGCGTTTCTGTTTATTTACTACTCGAAAGACCTGCCCGATCCAAACAAATTGTTGGCCAGATCTATCCCTCAATCTACAAAGATACTTTCCAGGGATGGAAAACTTCTGTATGAAGTTCATGGGGAGTTCAAACGCACCTTAATCCCGTATTCCGAAATGAATAGTTACATCCGTAATTCCACGGTCGCAATTGAAGACAAGGATTTCTACAACGAAGGTGGGATCAACTTTAAGGGTATCATCCGTTCCGTGTTCGTAAATGTTAGCACCGGCAGAAAAGCACAAGGAGCTAGCACGATAACTCAGCAGTTCGTTCGAAATGCAGTTCTAACCCGAGATAAATCCTACTCCAGAAAAATAAAAGAAATTATTCTATCTTTAGAGATTAACAAACGCTTTTCTAAAGACGACGTTCTTAAGCTTTATTTGAATGAAATACCTTATGGTAGAAATGCTTACGGTATAGAAGCCGCGGCTCAAGTTTATTTTAACAAGCACGCCAAAGACATCGATTTATCAGAAGCTGCTTACTTAGCGGCTTTACCTCAGGCACCAAGCTACTACAACCCAACCGGGCCTAACAGAACAGCTTTAGACAACAGAAAAGATACTGTCTTGGATCAAATGTTTAAACAGGGCTACATCACCAAGCAGGAGATGGAAGATGCCCAAAATAAAAAAGTAGTTTTTGAAAAAGCTCAGAACTCAATTAGTGCACCTCACTTCGTTTTTTACGTCCAAGATTATTTAACCGAAAAATACGGAGAAAAAGCCTTAGCCGAAGGAGGGTTCAAAGTAACCACAACTTTGGACTCCAGGTTCCAAGAAATTGCCGAGAAATCAGTTAAAGATGGGGTGGTAAAGAACTCAAAAGCTTACAGTGGTAACAACGCCGCTTTGACCGCAATAGACCCTAAGACGGGGCAAATATTAGCAATGGTAGGTTCTAAAGACTACTTTGGAACCCCGGAACCAGCGGGATGCAAACCGGGCATTAATTGTACCTACGAACCGGAAGTAAATGTCGCTACATCTCAAAGACAAGCGGGTTCCTCGATGAAGCCTTATGTCTATGTTACCGCTTTTAAACCGGAAATAGGTGCCTCACCCGCAACTCTTCGCTTAGACGTTCCTACTAACTTTGGAACTTTTGGCGGTAAGCCGTACATCCCACAAAACTTTGGTGGCAAAGTTTTTGGACCGGTTTCCATTCGCCAATCACTAGCAGGATCTTTAAACATACCGGCTGTCAAAACCTTATACCTTGCCGGCATAGAAAACTCTATCCAAACAATGAAAGATGTCGGATTAAGTTCTCCCAACCTAACCAAAGAGCGCTGCGGTTTAACATTAGTACTGGGAGGATGTGAAGTTACTTTACTTGATCACGTCGGAGGATATGGAACCTTTGCAGCTATGGGAACTCACCATAAAACCACAGGCGTATTAAAAATTGAAGACTCCAGCGGGAAAATTATTGAAGAATTCCAAGACCAAAGCAAACAAGTCATCGACCCTCAAGCAGTCTATGAATTAATTAGCATCATGACGGACAACGCGGCTAGACAATTCACATTTGGGCCTAGCTCGCAGAACTTAGTTTTACCGGACCGTCCAGTTGCGGCTAAAACTGGAACAACCCAAAACTTCCATGACGGTTGGGCTTTAGGGTACACACCTTCTTTGGTGGCAGGAGTTTGGACCGGTAATAATGACGGAACCTTAATGAAAACAGATGCGGTTATCACTGCAGCACCGATTTGGAAATCTTTTATGCAAGAAGCTCTTAAAGGGACTCCCGCTGAAGCATTCCCAGAACCAGAAGGAATACAACGGGTCGAGGTAGACAAACTTTCTGGAAAACTTCCAGGACCGTATACAAGAGAAACCAAGACAGAAGTATTTGCTTCCTATTCCGTTCCGAAAGAAAAGGACGATCTCCATCTTGCGGTCGATGTCACTGAAACACCAGAGACCCCACTCCCTGTTGAGGACCCGAACAACCCTGGTTCCTTTCTCAACCCAGGGTCAGCACCCTCACCAGTTACCAGTCGCAGAGTCTACACATTCCTACATTCGGAGCGTCCTAACGATCCAAGTTGGGAGAACCCCGTTATTGCTTGGGCGTTAGCTCATGGCTACTCCTACCCTCCAGCAGGAAGCACCCCAGCACCAAACGACAACACTGCTCCTACCCCCCAACCTCAAACTCCCGCAGGAAGTCCGCCCACCGCAAGGATAAACTCTCCCGCAGATGGATCACAAATAAACTCTGTGCCTTTCATCCTACAAGCCAGTGCGATCCCAGATCAGGGAAACACAATTGTGAGAGTAGACCTATTGATCGATGGGGCATTTACCCAAAGTTTAACAAACGCGCCGTATAATTTTAGCGTAAATAATCAACTAAGCAGGGGTGATCATACCTTCGCGATCCACGTAGTTGACGATAAAAATAATAGCGCCGACGTAAGTATTACCTTAAAATTTAAATAGATGTTCTATCTTCTTTCTGCTCTCTTTTTACTAATTCCAACCTACGTAATAAGATTTAACATTGGCGTACCCGTAAATTTGCTAGAGATCTTGTCTCTAGCATTTTTGCTAATCTTTGCGGTACTACTAAAGAAAAATAATCTGGTAGGCGAATTTAAGCAACATGTCGCAGGCCAGCCGAGGGCGATGCTAGTGCTAGCTGGTTTATTCTTATTGGCTGGCTTAATATCAGCATTTATATCTCCTAATAAATCGAGAGGAGCCGGACTGTTTGTAGTTATGTTTTTACTGCCGATTTTAGTTTACATGCCGGCTAGTTATATTTTCTCCCAACCAGAAAATAAATCCCGATTTGTTAAGCTGCTTTTCGGGTTGGTGGCACTCCTTTCTACTTACGGAATAATTCAATATCTAACGCTTTTAGGATTACCCGAGGCCTGGAGAGGAAACCCCGATGAACCAAAAAGAGCCTTGAGTTTTTTTGTACACCCGAATGATTTTGCTCTTTTCATAACTCCCATATTGGCCTTTCTATGCCCATTCTTTTTTGAGAAAAAGATACATCCATCCTACAAAGCGTGCTACTTAGTAGGGCTTGTCGGCCTTTTACTAAGCTTATCCCGCGGCGGTTGGTTTGGGATTTTAGGTGCTGCTGTGGTCTTTGTAATCTTCTTTGCGAGAAAACGGATCGCTTTATTAGCGACAGCTTCTCTGATAATTCTCTTGCTATTTATTACTATGGTCCCAAGCTTAAATCTACGTCTAAAGTCCACCTTAGAAGGGGACCGATCAAGTGCTAGTCGATACTCCCTTTGGGAAACGGGAAGTAAGATGATTTCGGATTCCCCGGTTTTTGGTAAAGGTTTGTATGGTTTCAAAAGTAATTACGAGAAATACAACGCGGACCCATCTCTACCTTCTATAAACTTTCCGCATAATATTTTCTTAAACTTTTGGGTGGAAACTGGCTTACTGGGATTAGTTAGCTTTATCCTGATATCCCTACTGGCTATCTACCGATCACTGCGGCTAGGCGGGTCAATAGCAATAGGCATAATCCTATTTATTGTCGCATTGTTCATTCATGGATTGGTCGACACCCCATATTTAAAAAATGACTTGGCCCTGGCGTTTTGGGTAATACTGGCTCTTCAGAGCTAACAAAAAATCTAGACATTTGTCTAGATTTTTTCTTTAGGCTTTATGATTATTCGGCGATTCGGTTCCTCTCCCGTGCTTTCTGTTTCGTAATCGAAATCGGCAGAAAGAAACGCGTGAACAATACGTCGATCGTAAGCAGGCATCGGTTCCAAAATAACTGCTCTGCCGGTTTTTTTCATATGCTCCATCGCGCGCTTAGCAGTTTCCCGCAAATACCATTCCCGTTTTTTCTTGTAGTCATCTACGTCAATCGTAAATCTAGAGACTTCCCCAAATTTCTTATAAGCAACATTGTGTGCGAGACTTTGCAAGGCCTGAAGGTTAGCCCCTCTTTGGCCGATAAGAAGACTTGAATCGGGGGAACTAATATTATAGGAGTAACCATTAATATTTTGCTCAATACTAACCCTTGCGGCAACCCCCATGCTGTTGAGGATTTCTTGAATAATAGCCGCAATCTCTTCACTATGATCAGTCCTGTTTGTTGAGCCTAAGTCTTCCATAAACCGTACTTTTATTAGGTTGTGACTTTATTAGACCTCATTATATAGTATTGTTGCCCTATCGCAAACAGAGTAGTTACAAGCCAGTACAAAGGCAATCCAGCCGGTAATTTAAGTGAGATAAAGACCGTTAGCAAAGGCAGGATGTACACTGTTTGGATCGCCAAAGCATTAGCCATAGCGTCGTTACCCTTACTTGGAGGCGGTATCATCATTTTAGACTGAACGAACTGCGCTAGGCCTGCTACAACACCCATCCAAATATTTGGATTCGCTAAATTAATCAGATTAAAAAAATTAGGATCTAATATTCCGGGGTTCTGAACGAAAGGGTAAAGGTATTCCTGCAAATCTCTATTTCCCAACCCCAACATAAATACTTGGTACAGAGCTAACAATAATGGCAACTGAATCAAAAGAGGTAAGCATGAGCCAAATGGACTGACCTTCTGTTCTTTGTAGACATCCATAATCGCCTTGGCCTGGGCTTCTTTATCATTTTTATACTTCTCCCGAACTTCGTTTAATTTCGGTTGCAGAGAAGTAAGTTGTTTCTGTGCCTTTAAGGATTTGTGGAAGGAAGGCATTAACAAAATCCTAATAATGATTGTTAGCAAAACTATGACCACACCGATGTCAGGGATAAACCTGTACATCTCTACCATCAAATTAAGTATAGGTTGTACTAAGATCAAAAAAAATAAGTGTGACATTTTAGACTGGATCTATGCCGCCTTGAGACCAAGGATTGCATCTTAATATTCTATAAAACCCTTTAAATAAGCCAATAATACCGTGTTTCTGAACAGATTGCTTAGTGTATTCTGAACAGCTCGGATAGTATTTACAATAACCGTTTGGGTATCGACTCTTTAACAAGCCGTGATCAGGCGACAAAGTTCGTTGATAAAGATTTATTAACAAAATTACTAATCTTGCCATAACCCAGCCTTTCTAAGAACATCGCCTAGTTGTCCTGCCAACTCCTTACCTTTATAGCTTGCCGCCGCCGGTTTGGCAACTATCATATACTCACCGGTGCTTAAAGACGAAAGAGAGACTCGAACTTTTTCCCTTAACGCTCTTTTTATACGATTCCTCTCAACAGCTTTCTTTGAAACTTTCTTTGAAACCACAAAACCTGTTCTGGTTTTCATGCCTAATACAAATTTAATAACCAGGGCAGGTGTATGCAATGTTTTACCGCTGCGATAAACCTTTTGAAGATCCCTGGTTTTGTTAATTCGATTTATTTTTTTTAACATTTAGCTAGCCAGCTACTGTTAATTTCTTTCTGCCCTTAGCTCTTCGTGAAGCCAAAACGTTACGCCCGCTCTTGGTTTGCATGCGCTTTCTGAAGCCGTGTGTTCGCGCGCGCTTAATCTTTTTTGGCTGATACGTTCTTTTCATTTATTTAACATTATTATTCAAAATTTACTTTCTGATTGTACATCATTTGAGGGTTCTTAGCAAGGGTTACACACAGGGAAGAAATTCGCTGAAAAAGTATCCTCAAGTTATACACACATTCTTAACAATTTTAAAGAAAATATTAATTTTACTGGCTAAAGTGACTAATTTTACATGTTGATAACTACTTGTTAGAATAGCTGAGTAAATAAAAACACTTTGAATTTGGGGACAGTTTTTCTATGACAAACCAACAACTCTGGCAGGCGATTCTGGGTAATTTAGAGGTGACTTTGAGCAAAGCGAATTTCACGACTTGGTTTAAGAATACTGCGATTTTAGAAAGAAACGATGACAATATCGTGGTTAGTGTTCCTAATTCTTTCACGAAAGAATGGCTGCAAAACAAATACAACACCGACATTCTTAAGGCACTTAGAATTATAGAGCCAGAGATTAAAGAAGTTAAATACCAAATCGTTTCAAGCAGTAGCGGAGCCAAGCCTCAAGTTTCCGAAACCCAAAATAAAGTAATCCCAGGTGCGCGTGTCATACAAAATCCAACCAATACAGGATTAAACCCAAAATACACTTTTGATACTTTTATAGTTGGCAAAGGGAATGAACTTGCTTACGCAGCTTGCAATGCTGTATCCAAAAAACCGGGGCAAGTTTATAACCCTTTATTTTTATATGGTGGCGTGGGTTTAGGCAAAACCCATTTGATGCAGGCGATAGGTCATGAGGTTTTGAAAATAAATCCGAGCATGAAGGTTATGTATATAACCAGCGAGAAGTTCACAAACGAATTTGTACAAGCGATTAGCTTGGGCAGGATCGCACAATTTAAGGAACTCTACCGTGGTATTGATGTCCTAATGATCGACGATATCCAGTTTCTTGCTGGAAAAGAACAAACCCAAGAAGAATTTTTCCATACATTCAATACACTTCACCAAAATAACAAACAAGTAATCCTTTCTTCCGATCGACTGCCAAAAGACATCCCAGCAATCGAAGAAAGACTAGTCTCGCGTTTTGAATGGGGTATGATTGCAGATATTCAGGCGCCAGATTTTGAAACAAGACTAGCGATCCTAAAATCGAAGTCTATCGAGAAAAATTACGATGTGGATACTAACGTCCTAACTTACATCGCGGAGACAATACAGAGCAATATTAGAGAGCTGGAGGGGGCTTTGAACCGTTTGATGGTTTTTTGTCAGCTAAATAACACGCGCCCTACTATTGAGCAGGTCAAAGCGGTTCTGGTTGGGGTTGCTTCCGCCAAAAAGCGTGTTATCTCTGTGAAGAAACTAATGGAGATAGTTGCAGATTTCTACAATATCAGCATGGAAGACCTGCTTAAACAGTCTCGCCGCAAAGAGTTTGTTAAACCAAGACAGATCGCCATGTACCTTATGAGAGAAGAGCTTGAAAATTCTTTCCCAAGTATAGGAGAACATTTTGGAGGAAGAGACCACACCACCGTAATGCACGCGGTAGATAAAATTTCGAAATTACTTTTAGAGAAAGAGTCCTTGAAACAAGAAATAGATCTAATTGTGAACAAGTTGTACATGTAAGGTTAACAAGTCTGTACAACCTCGGGCGTTTAAAGGGAAAAGCAATTCGTTAACTGTTGTTAAGTGGGGGATAAACGCGATAGTTTTAAAAGCAAAGTTTCTGGATAAGAAAACAGTAGCAGTTTGTACACAGAGTTATCCCTGTAAACTTGTGAAGAATATTAGCGATTTATTTACCCCTGTCAGTTTTAAAAGAGTTATCCCCGCCATTCACAGCCTCTACTACTATTACTAGTTTTAAATAATTAATATACCTAATATGAAAGTAGTCTGCACCCAAGAAAATTTAAAACGTGGTTTAGGAATCACATCCCGTATCTCAAGCGGTAGCACAACCCTTCCCGTTTTAAATAATGTTTTGTTAAAAACAGACCAAGGTGTTTTGAAACTTTCATCGACTAATTTAGAAATGGGAGTTAATACTTGGGTAAGATGTAAAGTTGAAGAACAAGGTGGTATATCAGTTCCAGCAAAAACAATCGTTGATTTAATAAATAATTTGCCGAGTGATAATATCACTCTTTCAGTTGATAATAACCAACTTCTAATTGAAACAAGTAATTATAAAACCAAAGTTAAAGGTTTGGCTCCCGACGAATTCCCTTTAATACCTCAAATCGAAGAACAGAACCCGGTTCTAATTAATAGCAGGGAATTTAAGACGGCGATATCCCAAACTGCCTTTGCCGCGGCCTATAGTGAGACACAACCTGAAATATCGGGCATTTTATTCAATTTCGAAGAAGGAAAGTTGAAATTAGTTGCTACAGATCGCTATCGTTTAGCCGAAAAAAGTATTAGCGTAAAAGGGTCAATGTCGAAAAGTATTATTGTTCCGAACCGAGCCGTGCAGGAGTTAGCAAAGATAGTTTCTAATGAAGGAGACCAAGAAACCCAGGTTTATTTTACACAAAATCAAATCATGTTTAAAACAGAAGAGACAGAATTAACGTCTAGACTAATTGATGGGCAATATCCAGATTATAAACAAATTATCCCGCAAGAATTTAATACCGAAATAGATTTAGCGGCTGATGAGTTGACTAGCGCCATGAGAACAGCTGGGATATTCACCCAAACGGGGAATAACGTAAGTTTAGAATTTGAGGCCCCAGATAAGTTGACTATTAGTTCTTCGTCCGGCGATCTGGGAGAAAGTAAACTGGAAATTCCTTGCTCGGTGACTGGTCAAACCGGCAAGATAATTTTTAACCACCGATACATTTTAGACTGCTTGTCTACGATCGGGGTGAAAAAAGTCACTTTCCAGATTATCAATGAAAACTCTCCAGCGCTCTTAATGAGTAAGGACTTGCCAGGCTATATTTACTTAGTAATGCCGATAAAGATTTAAAATATGCGCGTTAAAAATATACAACTTAAAAATTTCAGGAATCATCAAAACCTTGATTTGGAATTTAACAGCGACATAGTTGTTTTTCACGGTCCGAATGCAACTGGTAAAACCAATCTCCTAGAGTCGATATATTTTCTTTCTTTGTTCAAATCTTTCCGCGACGCGTCCAACTACTTATTTTTTAAAGGAACTTTTAACCTAGAGATCAAATCGACAATAGAAAAAGAAAACCAGGAACATAATTTGGAGATATTTTTAGAAAATAGAGGAAAGATCTTCGCTAACTTCAGGCTTGATGGTGTGAGAAAAACCAAGAAGCAACTCGAAAGTTACATCACCGCTGTGATATTTGACCCAACCCATGTCGACCTGTTGAACAAAGCTCCGGAGGAAAGACGCAAATATTTAAATGTCCTTCTCTCCCAAAAGTTTCCTGAATACCTGGAAAATCTATACAATTACAAAAAGATTATCACCCAGAAAAATCAGCTGTTGGCGAACATCAGAAGTGGTAAATCTTCGCCAAGCGAGTTAAGTAGCTGGAACGAACAATTAGCTCTATTTGGCACTGAGATCATCGAGACCCGCAGGGAGTACGTTAACTACCTAAACCAGGCTATATCAGAGGTCTACGCCGCAGTTTCTGGCTTCGCAAGGCCTATAGAGGTGGATTACCAGAGCGTCCCCGGTGAAGACAAGATAGCGACCCTAACGAACTTTAAAAAGCTCCTGTTTGATAACCAGCAACGGGAAATATATAGCGCTACTTCTTTGATCGGACCGCATCGCGACGACATGACGTTAAAAAGCGAGGGGTTGTTCTTAGCTCCTTTCTCTTCACGAGGTGAGCTTCGCTCACAGATACTATCCTTGAAAATACTAGAGCTTGAGTATTTGAAAAATGGGAATGATCATCCAATACTCCTACTCGACGACGTTTTATCAGAATTGGATGAAGACCGAAGAGTCTTCCTGCTAAAGTATCTGAAAGGACGCTTTCAGACTTTTATTACTAGTACTGTGCCTATCGAGATGGAAGCCCAACACGTTAACCTTAGACAAATAGTAAGTAATTAAAATCAAATGCAAAAAATAAACAAAACTTTAAACACAACCATCAAGAAGTACAAGATAGAAGATAAAGTAAAGCAGCACCAACTATTAGTTGTATGGGAAAAAGTAGTAGCTGAATTTTTACCTAATGCTGCTAAGCAAACAATGGCGTTGTCTTTTGAAAAAGGAGTTTTAAAGATCGCTAGTCTGACCAAGGAGATTGCTTACGAGATTAACCTCTACTCCAAAAGAATTATTGAGGCTTTAAATACTTTCTTAGGCAGAACTTTAGTTTATAGAATTGTCTGCGAGGTTTAAGAGGGTTTAATAAAAAGCCGCCACTCGGGCGGTTTTTTATTTTTAGCTTTCTTCGTCTTGTGGTAGCTGATGCTTTTCCATCATATTAAAAACTAGTCGCTCGACATCTTTGGGGTGTTGGACATTTTTAAAAACGAAATTTTCTTTTTCTCCGGCAGTCTGGATAGAAACGTCACCATAAGAAAGTAGTGTGCCTAAAATGCCATTGGTGCTACTAGTGATGTCTTCAACTTTTGTTAGGATAAGCACGGACACTTTTTGATTAAATATACTGGGCTGGGTAACATCGACGACCCGTTTGTCGGTTATTATCCAAATATTTAGATAATAAATAATCCAAAGAGTGTATATACCTAGCATTAAGAAGAGTAGGTAGATATTTTTAGCTATTGAAAAATAGTTACTGTAAGGCTTTTCGGCTAGGCCGGGTAAAAACTGAGGAAGGTAATGGTCAGTCGCAAAAAGTATTGCGACAAAAATTAACCAAAGCGCAAAACGAAGAATAAAGAAAAACCAGTGTTCGCGAACGACCACTTTAATTTCTTCGTCGCTTTGTTGTCCAGGAAAGAATAATCGCATTATTTTAGATCCGCTAATAGGCTGATTCCTTGTCCGGCAAGACTAAGAAAAAACAGGATGTAAATTCCAGAAATAAAAAGGGATAGCGGTCTGGACCGACCGTTTTTAATTAACACGAAGACCGAGGAGAAGCTCCAAAAAGCAACTATCAACAAAGCGATGTAATAGATCACATAGACGATAAGGTAATTGCTGGTTGGGTCAATCGGTTGTAGTCCTTGCATGTATTTATTATAACAAAGTATTAGATTTTTGGGATTTTCCGAGATGGCGATAGGCAAGGTCGGTCGCTTCGCGACCCTTCGGGGTTCTTTTAATGAAACCGAGGCGCATTAAGTATGGTTCGTATACATCAGTTATAGTGTCTTCTTCTTCTGAGGTAGACATGGCTAATGTTTTTAGACCAACGGGTCCTCCCTCAAACTTGTCGATTAAAGTTTCAAGGATTCTCAAATCATTTTTATCTAGGCCCATCTCGTCTATCTGCATCATTTGAAGGGCCTTGTTTGCTGATTCTATATTTAGCTTGCCGGTACCGTGCACCTGAGCAAAGTCCCGAACTCTTTTTAAAAGTCTGTTAGCGATGCGTGGTGTAAAACGAGAACGCTTTGCGATTTCCAAAATAGCCTCTTCGTCATATGGAAGTTCCAATAATCTAGCGCTTCGTTTAAGAATTTTTTCAATTTCACCTAGTTCATAAAAATCCAAGCGTTGTACCATTCCGAACCTGTCTCTCAGCGGAGCGGATATCAGTCCCATTCTTGTGGTAGCGCCGATTATTGTAAAACGGGGTAAGCTTAGGCGCATTGAGCGTGCTCCAGGTCCCTTGCCTAAAATTAGGTCAAGTGAAAATTCTTCCATGGCCGGGTACAAAATTTCTTCGACATTCTTATTCAGCCGATGAATTTCATCGATGAATAATATATCATTTTCGGCAAGATTCGTTAGGATGCTGGCGAGGTCTCCTCCTCGTTCAATGGATGGACCGGAAGTTATTTTGATATTTACACCCATCTCGTTTGCCAAGATGTACGCCAAGGTAGTCTTGCCTAAACCAGGAGGTCCGTAAAATAAAGTGTGCTCTAGATTTTCCCCTCGTTTTTTAGCAGCTTGAATCAAAACATTAAGGTTCTCTTTAACCTTTTCTTGTCCAATGTATTCACCTAACTCCTTCGGCCGTAACTGTAGGTCGAGAGTGTTGTCTTTATCAGCGGGGGAAAGGATTTCTTCCGCTGATTCACTTGTGTCTGGTTCAGTTTTTGAAGAAGAAATCATGATTATAGTATACCTAAAACCTCGCCGTGGGGCGAGGTTTTATTTTTAGCTCTTTTTTGTTGGCTTCTTTTTTTGCACCCTCGAGACTCGGGTTAACCCGGAAGTGGGGATAATTTCTACACCATTCTTTTCCAATTCATCTAGGAACAAATTCATACCCAGGGAGTCGGAACTGATGTGTCCTGCGACAACAACATTGATGTGGTTCTTTTCTGCTTCTTTGCGACTTTCTTCACTCATGTGCATACTTACAATTGTCCCGATTCCAGCTTGGGACATTTTTTCGTACATCATCTTTGACCCCTCGGTTCCACCAGTAAATTCAGTTACGACTACTCGTCCGGCATAATTATTGGGGGATCCTGCAAAGAGCACCGGACCGACACCGTTTTTGGTCGCTATTTGATATTCAGGAATTGTTTTTAAGACTGCTAAGACATCGCTGACCCTTTGAGGTTTGGCATTGTCGACCTGTTTTTTTATGAACATGGCTGACAAATTATCGCAGGTAGTGTGTGCTGATAGAAAAGCAATGTTCAATAGGCGAGCGGTATCAATAACCTGCTCGTTATTGTTGGATAAAATTTTTCTTTCTACTTCATTAATCCGTTCGCGCATAACACCTTGCGCTACGTTTATAGGCACTCCGAATTTTGCTAGTACTTCGGCTTGCAAATGCATTACTTCGTTTAACTCGGTCAGTGCACGTCCTTGAGGGTGGTGAGCAATTATTAAGTCGATGTTACCAAGGCGGTCAGCTAGTAGAACTTCAGCGGTTTCAATGTCTATTCCCGCTAAAACTTTTTTAACTTTTAAATCTAAATTACCATAACCGATTCTTGAGTCCGGGTAGGGGTTGATAAGGAGTTCGGTATCAAAATCAGCTTTTGCAGATTCGGACAGCTCTTTGTATTCTTTACGGTGAGATTCTAGTTTTTTCTTAACGTCGGCCGGTCCGCGAAGGTCTTCTTTTACCGCCATCTCAATTCCAGTTTTGTATATCTGTTCTAGTGTCATCACGTTTCCTTAGTTGGTTAATGGTGCTGGTTCTGTTGGTGTGGGCTGTGGCTCGGTAGGGGGCACAGTTGGATCCGGTGAAATATTTGCTGGGTAAGTTGTAACTTTATGGAATAGGGCCGGTGATTGGTAAACGCTATTAAATGTATCTTTCAGAACTTCACCGGTTGGCATCTTCGTAGTTCTGCGCCAAACAGCTTTTAATGCGCCACTACTTTTTTTGTCATAACTTTGAGGATCTTCCAAAGTTACTTCGCGGCCATCCCTTGTTCCGTAAAAGGAAAAGCGTAATTTAGTTTTTTCAAATATTTCTGGCCAAATCAAAATCGAATTGGGGGTGTTGTTTAAAAATTTTAAGTCTTGCACACCGGGGTAAATAGTGGCATCGGTTCCTTGTGGAGCGTAATATTCTACCGCGTAAGAATGGTTTCTGCGAGCAGTAATAGGTAGTCCTGCTTTCATTGCTGCGCGAAAGACCGTAGAGGAAACCTGGCATAGCCCTCCTCCAAATTCAGGTACTGTGCCAGTTTTTTTTATTACTAACTCTGGTAAAAAACCATGCTCTCCGTCTACAGGTCCCAAATACTCATTAAATGAAAATTCCTGCCCTGGTTTTAAAATTATTCCTGTCTCTTTTTTCACACCTACCCCAATGTTGAATATTCTGTTTTTTGGGGATCCTCTGAAACTAGAGTCACCAAAACCGACCAACTCTTTAATACCGAGATCATTCGTGTCCTCAAGTTTTGTACTTGGCTCAGCTTCATTCACCACTAGCTGAGTTTCTGGTAAGCCATTATCCATACTGGTAATAACTTCTTCTATTGAAGATTTTATGTTTAAGTCTCGGCCGTTCTTACCTGGATTAAACTCCGTTGCCCTGCCATTTTTTATAACCAACTTCGCTTCTTCAGTGTTCTGGTTGATTTCGGACTCTATCGATCTGAGAAAACCGTATATTGCGACTGTGTTGTATTTTTCAAAGCGGAGCTGCGTGAAGCCTTCAGTGCGTAAGCCTAATTCAATAGAGACAAAATTATTTAAAACTTGTTCTGGCTCGAACGAGATATAGGTCTGATTCCCTGCGGGAGTTGCCCAAGCTGCGAAGGTCTCGGCGTCAATGTTAAAGTTTTTTGGATCAGTTTCTTGTTGGGTCTTTATAACAAAAGCAGGCTCAGCAGCTTGGACGGAGTCTGATGAACTTAACAGGATTCCGGTAACAGTCAGAACGGCGCTAAGCAGCAATAACTTTTGTGAGTTTTTTCGATGCATTTTTTATCTCAATCTTTCTTGTTAGCTTATCGAGTTTAAAGTTTAAAAAAATAGTGTTCTTTGGTAAGTGGCGCTTAATTTTTGCCGCCCACTCTATAATAAAAATGTTTTCATCTCTCTCCCAGAGCTCTTCTACTCCAAGCGCCTTAACCTCTTTATACCCGTTAATCCTATATAGATCCATATGATAAAAGGTATAGTCTTTGCTTTTGTAGGGTATCATAAGTACAAAAGTCGGGCTGGTAATGCTTTTTTTAATACCCGCCGCGCTAAGCAATTTTTTCGCGAAAGCGGTTTTTCCCGCACCTAACTCCCCATTTAGTGCTAAAACCTCACCCCCCGACAAGTTTTTTGCTAATTTTTTGGCGAACATCTCCAGCTGGTATAGGGAAGAAATCTCGATATTCATAGGCCTATTTTAACAGCCCTTGCGAAAAATTGCCATTTTAGCTATATTAATCAACTATGTCCGGCACCGAACAACCACAATTTGACCAAATATTCGATCTGATTGGTAAGTCCCAAAGGATCCTTATTGCGATGCCCGCAAACCCGAATGGTGACACGCTAGGCAGTAGCTTAGCGTTGGCTGGGTTCTTGAAAAAACTTAATAAGCAGGTCGAGGTTTATTGTCAGAAAACTGATTTCGGCAAGCTTTCATTCCTACCACACCTATCGGAGATTAGGCACGAGGTAGTCTTCCCTAAGAGCTTTGTGATTTCCATTGATACAAGCCATGCTCAATTAGACGAGCTAAGCTACGATGCGTTACCGGAGAAAGTGAGTATCTTTCTTAAGCCTAAGAACGGTAATTTTAAACCAGAAGACGTTACCTTTAGTACGGAGGCGGTTGGTTTAAATTTAATTGTGACCTTGGACACTCCTTCATTGGATTCATTGGGCGCAATCTATGAAAAAAATGCAGAGATGTTTTTCAATACTCCTAAAATAAATATCGACAATCATATTAACAACGATAACTATGGCACTGTAAATATTATTGACGTAACCGCTTCCTCTACAGCAGAAATTCTCCTAGAACTATTAAAGAAGTATGAGGTAAGTTTGATTGACGAGAACATCGCCACGAATCTTTTGACCGGGATTATTAGCGAGACGAATAGTTTTCAACACAACAAAACCACCCCGGGGTCGTTTTTAAAGGCATCGGAGTTAATTTCTTTTGGAGCCAAGCAACAGGAAATAATACGTAACTTATTTAAAACGAAAGAGTTGTCGGTATTAAAGCTTTGGGGTAGGGCAATGGCTAGAATAAAACATATTCCAAATTATCCTGCGATGCTTTCGATTGTCGGCTCTCAAGATATTCATAAATCAGAAGCGGACGATAAAGATATTCTAAAAGTTGCAGAAGATCTTGCTGCAAACATGTCAGACGTAAAGATTTTATTTTTTGTTGCTGAGCGTTCAAGTAATTTGTTGATGTACATAAGTGCTAGCCCGAACATAAAATTACAAGAGTTGGTCCACTTTTTTGGCGGAGAACTAATATCTGATGGGTTTGCCCAAATGGAAATCAAAGGGCGTTCTATCACCGACGCAGAGCAAATCATCATAGAAGCCCTTGATCAGTTGAAGCCTAGATTGGGACTATAGTATACTTTAGGTATGTTACTTCAAGACAGTCAGAAACAAAAAGACTTTTTAAGAAAACTACAAAATACTAACCGCCAAATGGAAGAAGATCAAGCTTCAGCGAGGTCTTTCAGTTTTGGTGCGCCGTATATCGATTTAACGACCTTCCCGATCGACTTAAATGCTTTAGGTACGTGGACGGACAAAGAGTGCCAGGATGCAAGTGCGGCAATTTTCTTTAAAGAGGGTAATGATGTCAGGGTTGGGACAACCGACCCGGACAACGCGGTTTTGAAAAAGCTGTTACTAAAATTAAAGTCGCAAGGTTTGAAACCTCAAGCTTACTACATTTCCCAAGCAAGCTTAGAGCAGTTATTTGCCATGCTTTCAAAGGTTGTCCGAACAAAAGTCTTTAAGGAAGAAGTCTTAGAGACGTCAGGTGGAACTGATTTTAAAAGTGCTCTAAAATCCTTGGAAGGACGCTCAGATCTTTCAGCTACAGAAATTTTGTCAGTGATGTTTGGTGCGGCCGATCATTCGAAAGCTTCTGATATTCACATAGAGCCAGAAGAAAATATTTTAAAAATCCGTTTTCGTTTAGACGGAGTGCTCCAGGACATGTTGCACCTAAATCGTAGTTATCAAAAAACTATTATCTCTCGATTGAAGATCCTCGCTAAATTAAAGTTGAACGTTGAAAATATTCCACAAGACGGTAGACTGTCTTTCACCGATGCAGGAAACCCCGTTGATGTGCGTGTTTCTTTGCTCCCATCGGCTTATGGCGAGAGCGTCGTTATGAGAGTATTATCTAACTCCGCAACAACCTTGCATCTGGATGACCTAGGTTTTAGTGGCAAAGCGTATGATGCAATCAAAGCAGAGTTAGATAAACCTAACGGAATGATTATCACTACCGGGCCGACAGGTTCCGGTAAAACCACAACCTTGTATGCTTTTTTAAATCAGATGAATCAACCAGGGGTAAAAATAATCACCCTCGAAGACCCAGTCGAGTATAAACTCGCAGGAATTAACCAAACTCCGATTGGTGGAGGGTTAACTTTTGCAAGCGGTTTACGCTCTGTATTAAGACAAGACCCGGACGTTGTGATGGTTGGAGAAATTAGAGACCAGGAAACAGCAGAGACCGCCTTGCAAGCGGCTCTTACCGGACATGTGGTTCTCTCTACTTTGCACACAAACGATGCTGCCGGAGCGATACCTCGTTTAGAAAACATGGGAGTTAAGCCGTTTGTGATAGCGCCTGGATTAAACGCTATAATTGCTCAGCGATTAGTTAGAAAGCTTTGTCCTGATTGCAAAAAAGAAATAAAACTGGACCCAGCTCTTTTGCAAAGAGTTAAATTAGTTTTGGCCGCTATCCCTAAAAAAGCAGATGTTACAATCGGAGAAACTAAGTTTTTTAGCGCCCCGGGTTGTGGTAATTGCAACCATACCGGTTATAAGGGGCGTATAGGTATATATGAAGTTATTATAAAAACCGATAGCTTAGAAAAAATGATTATGGCAGGTTCGTCGACATCGGTAATCAAACAAGCTGTCATTTCTGAAGGAATGGTAACGATGGCTCAAGACGGTTTGCTTAAAGCATTGCAGGGTATTACTGATGTCGAAGAGGTCTTTCGTGTTACACAAGAGTAAGGCATAATCAAAGTATGCCTAAGGTCATAAACGGAAAAAACTTCAAAAAATACATGTTGGTCGATGGAAATGCTTTAGTCCATCGAGCTTTTCATGCTATTCCACATTTAACCACTAAAGACGGCGAGCCAACCAATGCGATTTATGGCTTCGCGGTGATTTTACTGAAAGCGATAAAGGATATTAATCCCACTCATATCGCGATGACTTTTGACTTGGCGGGGCCAACTTTTCGTCATGAAAAATATAAAGAGTACAAAGCCACTCGAGTTAAAGCAGCTGACGAATTATACGCACAAATACCAAAGTGCAAAGAAGTCGTTAGAAATTTAGGAATTCCGATTTATGAGATGCAAGGTTTTGAAGCTGACGACATGCTCGGAACTTTGGCACAAAAAATCAAAGAAGAAAATCGCGGTAGTGACTTCGAAGTTTTTATCGTCACCGGCGATTTGGATACGTTACAGCTGGTTGATGAGAATATAAAAATTTATTCAGCGGCTCGCGGGATTAGCGAGTTAATCATTTATGATATCGCAAAAATTAATGAACGCTATGGTATTAAGCCGTCGCAGATAATTGATTTTAAATCAATTAAAGGTGATCCTTCTGATAATATTCCGGGTGCCCCTGGGATTGGCGAGAAGGGCGCGTTGGACTTAATAAAAGAGTTTGGTAGTTTGGCAGGGATTTATAAAAACATTGAAGTGGTCAAAGAAAAAGCCAAGAAGTACTCAGTTTTTGAAACTGAAAGAGCGCAGATCGAAATGTCCTATGAATTATCGAAGATAATTTGTGATGCTCCAATTGAATATGCACTGCCACTTTACCAGTTTTCTTTGATTGATTATCAAAAAATAGTTCAGATGTTTCAGGAGTTGGAGTTTAAGTCCCTCATCTTAAAATTACCGAAAGTAGAAGGAGCTAAAGAAATCGCACCAGAAGAAGCGGTGAAAATAGAAGCTAAAAAAAGTGATAACTACATTTTAATCGACACGCTGGAAAAGTTAGAAGGGTTTTCAAAAAGACTTGAAATGCAGAAGGAATTTGCTTTTGACACCGAGAACGAAGGGTTAGGAGCGATAGATTTTGATTTGGTCGGTATATCTTTTTCTTTCGTTGAAGGTGAGGCGTATTATGTGCCGGCCACTTTATTGTCAGAAACAAAATTCGATGGATTGCATAAAATTTTTGCAAATTCCGATATTCGAAAAATCGCCCATAATATAAAATACGATTATTTAGTTTTAAAAAAGTTCGGTATAGAAGTAAAGAACTTATATTTCGATACGATGATCGCTTCTTACTTGCTTTCTCCTGGTTCCCGAACACACGATTTGGATAGTTTGGCATTTAATGAATTTGGCTATCAAATGCAACCTATTGAAGAGCTGATCGGTAAAGGCAAAACACAGATTAATATGAAAGAAGTTGCTTTGGATAAAATTTGTTTTTATGGATGTGAAGATGTCGATTACACTTTACGATTAAAAAATATTTTACAACCACGGCTTGAGAAAGAAAGCTTAGAGAAAATCTTTTTTGACATTGAAATGCCCTTAACGGAGATACTCGCGGAGGTCGAAGAGAACGGGATATTATTGAACGTTGATTTATTTTCTGGTCTGGAAAAGAATGTCCGCCAACAGTTAGAGGCTTTGGAAAAGAAAATCTATCAACTTGCTGGTGAAGAGTTTAACATCAACTCTCCAACTCAGATGAAGGTAATATTGTTTGAGAAAATGGAACTTCAAAAGCAAGTCGCTTTTATTAAAAAAACAAAAACAGGTTTTTCTACTGCTGCTTCGGAATTGGAGAAGATGCGTGGACTGCACCCGGTCATTGACTCAATTCTTAATTATCGCGAACTAAGTAAACTGCAATCAACTTACATAACCACATTGCCTGCGATGGTCTCTAAAAAAGATGGTCGTCTGCACACAAGTTACAACCAAACAATTGCGGCGACTGGTCGGTTGTCCTCAACTAACCCGAATTTGCAAAATATTCCAGTGGGAGATAACGGAGTCGCTGCTGAAATTAGAAAAGGTTTTGTAGCGGGAAAAGGCTATAAATTATTAGCCGTCGATTATTCCCAGATTGAATTGCGGGTGGTAGCGCATTTATCCGGAGACCAAACGATGATGCGTGTCTTCAATAACAACGAAGATATTCACTCCGCCACCGCAATGCAGTTGTATGGTATTGATGACCCAACAAAGATTACTAAAGAAATGCGTCGTGATGCCAAGACAATAAACTTCGGTGTACTTTATGGCGTTTCTTCATTTGGTTTATCGGAAAGAGTTGATATGAATCGCGCTGAAGCTGCGGAGTTTATTAAAAAGTACTTCCAAGCATTTTCCTCAGTAGAAAAGTATTTAAAAGATGTAGTTGTGGAAACAAAGAAAAAAGGATATGTCATAAATGAGATTGGTAGAAAGCGTTATATGCCGGAAGTAAATTCTTCTCAGTTCATGGTTCGTGCCGGAGCGGAACGGGCAGCGATTAATATGCCTATCCAGTCTTTAGCCGCCGATATTTTAAAGATCGCTATGATGAATATTCGAAAGCAAATTGATATTCAGTCCGATGAAATTAAAATGTTGCTGCAGGTTCATGATGATCTTGTTTTTGAAGTTAAAGAAGGTTTAGAAAAAAAATACGCTGATCAGATTAAAGAGATTATGCAAACCGCTTATAAATTGAAAGTACCGATTGTGGCTGATGCTAAGGTTGGTGATAATTGGGGAGAGATGGTTGGTTTAGCAAATTAGT
>JBKJSV010000082.1:0-13250 GCA_046595755.1 Candidatus Doudnaibacteriota bacterium
CGTTATTGGCATATGCCAAAATAACTTCGTCATATTCTTCTGTGTATTGAATTGCGATTTCAACTAAGATATCATCAACGGTTTTGTTGATATAAATTGGTTCGTGCTTAGTTTTACGTTTACGGTTAACTTGTTTAATATAGGAAACTACACCACCTTCAAAGTAGTACTGATAGGTTAGGCCTTCGGTCTCGTTGGTGATCTTAAAATGCAAACCCTTGGTTAAATAAGCCTGCGAACGTAAATGCTCAAGAATTGTTTTAAACTTAAATTCCATCTCACTAAAAATCGAAGCGTCCGGATAAAAAGTGATCTGTGTACCGTGTTGGATTGGATCCTTTGGATTAACTTTTCCAACTTCTTTAACTTTCCCCTGAGGGACACCAATTTTATATTCCTGGGTATAAACTTTTCCATCTTTTTTTACGGTCGCTTTTAAGTTTGTAGAAAGCGCATTGACCACGGCTGCCCCTACTCCGTGCAAACCTCCAGAAACTTTATAACCAGATGCGTCCCCTCCGAATTTACCTCCGGCGTGCAGAACAGTAAGAACGGTTTCTAAGGCGGATTTTTTTGTACTCTTGTGAATATCTACAGGAATACCGCGACCATTATCAATAACAGTGACGCCACCATCCTTTTGAACGGTGACATCAATAAAAGTCGCGTGGCCGGCCATGGCCTCGTCTACAGAGTTATCTACAATTTCCCAAATCAAGTGATGTAACCCTGCTTCCCCAGTCGAACCGATATACATTCCAGGGCGCTTGCGAACCGGGTCTAAACCTTCGAGTACTGTAATATGTTCGGCACTATAGGTATCTTTTTTAGGACCTTTGCTGTCTTTCTTGTCTTCTTCTTTTGCCATGTATAAATGAAATAATTATGTCTGTTTCCTACTTTTATTTTACCATAAATCCCGAGACCTTTCGAGTGCCTTTTTTACCTTAAATCCGCGTCATACTGTTTCTTGGTTTCATCATAAAGCTTGGTTTGCAAAGGCTCTATTTCCTCAGTTTTAAGGGTTCTTTCCGGACTTCTGTAAGTTACCCGGTAAGTATAGCTAATCTTATCTGCTCCGAATTTTTCTGCATTTTCGTACTTGTCCAAAAGCTCAACTTCTTCGACAAGATCGCCGCCAATATCGCGGATTAAATCGAAATAATTATTTGGAATAAAGTCCTTAGAGACAATAAATGAAATATCTCTTGTAATCGGAGGGAACTTACTGACCTCGACGAATTTATGATTTAATTGCAGTTGCTTCTTAACCCTTTCGTCATCCGACCACAATAACCTGATATCAGGCAGCTGCATGCTAACAATCGCAAGTCTTTCTAAACCGAACCCGAAAGCCCAGCCAGTATACTTTGATGAGTCGACGCCGAGCTTATCTAAAACGCTCCCTTTCACCACACCGCTACCAAGAATTTCAACCCATTTACCATCAACGTCTATTTCCATTTCTAAAGACGGGTCAGTGTATGGGAAACTGTCGGGGTTTATTCTATATTTAACATCCTTTCCGAATGCAGCTTGGGCGATGTCTACTAAAACTTTTTTCAAATCATCAACAGTAATTTCTTTTTCGGATTTTGGGACTAAATACCATCCATCGATCTGATGGAAAATATTCATGTGCCTGCGGTCAATTTCATCTTTTCGAAAAACCTTGCCAAAACTAAGACAGCCAACGGCTTGGTTGTTCGCAATTCTCTTTTTAACACCCTCATCCTGCAAATAGTAATACCACATCACTGTAGTATGAGTACGTAAAATATTTTTACTATCTACATAGTAGGTATCTGATTCCGAGCGCGCCGGATGATCCGCTGGAAAATCAAAAAGATCAAAACTAATATCCGCTGGTACAATTTCCGGAGTTTCGATAATATCTAAATCCTTAAAATCCTCAAGGTTCGAAATTCTGTCGACTAACTCAAAAATCGGACTGCCCTCAGTTCGGGACAAGTCCGGCATTCCCATATAACGCTTGATTCGTAAATTTTGGGGGTCGGTTTTAGGCTCTAATTCTTTTATAAGGCGAGTTGCCTCGCCGGATTTTACTATAATATTTTCTCTCATATATTTTCTTTCCTGCTGGCTATTGTATCATTTCAGAACGAAATTCGCTACCCAGAGCGGTTTCCGGTTTTAAAATCATGATTCCTAGACCAGGTTCATTGCTAAGACCCAATTCATATGCGGCACAGATCATGCCTTGGCTTTCCACTCCCCTTATTTTTGCTTTGTTTAAAACAAAACTTTCGTGAGCTTCAGAATGAATATTTTGAGGTATCACAGCACCCGGAAGCGCTAATGCGACAATATCACCGACGGAGAAATTGGTTGCGCCGCAAACAATGGGTTCATAAACGTCCTTACCACCGTCCAACTTAACAACTCGTAACCGATCAGCGTTAGGATGCTTTTCAAAGTGAATAATCTTTGCAGCAATAATATTTTTAAAAGTGGGTGCGGCTTTAAAAACTTCAGCGAACCATTTTTTAAGGAGATTCATAGGCTAGTTGTAAATGCAGCCCTCTGGGGTGCACAAATACCCTTTCTTTCCTGTCGGAGGAACTTCCAATGTTGCTTGCAAGGCAAAACTATCTTTATTAGCTGAGACACTATAAGAATAATCTTGCTTGGTTTGGGGGTCAGTTGGTATTGAGGTCATGTATGAAGCCAGATCGGTCTTCCAAGTAGCTTGCGCTGGAAAAGTTTTTTTCTCCGGATTTATTTCTGTGGCGTTGTCATTTGAATAAAGTTCCAAGGCTGACGATATTTGCTCTAAATCCACCCTGCGTTGATTATCACGTTGGCTCGATTGGTCCTTATTACTAAGGCTCATAGCTTCCTTAGTATTTATACTTATCAACTGATTTTGTGTTTCAGAAAAGTAAGTTAGCTTAAAATCTCCCCCGAAGGCTGTCGCATAACCATATACATATGGCGCAACATTTTTAGGATCGGTGGTATTAATCGCTCTACCTGTTAGCAAGGGTTGAATAGCTTTTATCATTTCATTGAAGTTGTTCGTGTCGGGATACTTTCCACTGGTTTGTTTGTATTTCAGTAAGGCAAAGCTAAGCTGCTTAATCGTATCGGATCTTTGAGTGTCTCTATCCAACGAACCAGCGTCAGGAGCCGGGCTAACACTTATGATGGGCGAGCCCTGAGAGGTCGCTCCGGGATCTTTACCGTAGTTCGTGTAAAAAGAAATTAGGGTTTGATCTAAGGTTGTAATGGTCGGGGTATGGAAGCCAAACTTTCCAACATTAGCCGCAATTTGTTTCAGTTCAGTGTCGGTATACGGACGCTTTTCTTTAGCGCTCCATTTAGCTCTTGCTTCGGTGGTGTCATTATATTTATCCATCCCAGAGGTAACTGCGTTTCTTGGATCATAATTAAAGATATTTTTTTCATCCCCGTCCGCCAAACCATCCCCATCACTATCAGGATTGTTAGGATCCGTTAAGGAGTTATATTCCTGAATATTTGCCAAACCATCGTGATCAGGATCAGCCGCATCTCCACAATTCTCTTGGTTAGAGCAGGTTTTTGCGTTGAAATACTTCTCTCTCCACTCATCGGAAATCAAACTTTTTGAACCAGGATTTAACCCTCCCATTAATTCCGCGTTCAAATCGTTCGGCAAAGCATTCTTGTTTTGAAAGTGATTGAATATAAAATATCCGGCAATTAACAAAATTAAAACTACTCCCGCGATTATTCCGTACTTTAACCGTGGAGAAAACTCTTTTATTTTTGGTAAGGAAAAAGGCTCTCTTGGTTGTAAGAGCTCTTTATCTGATAGCTGGGACGAGGACTGCGCTTGTGTTGGTAAAGGAGTAGCGGAAGGAGGAGGAGGGACAACTGGCAAATCAGCCATTAAGGTCGACTGTATAGGCGGAACCAACGGGGCAGTAAACTTTCCCTTTGGCATAACCTTATAAATCAAGTCGTCTAAATTTTCTTTTTTGGGATCCATATTTTTATTTTATTTTAATTTGAAAGGAAAAACCCTTCGATCATTATTAGTGTCAGTATAAAAATTAATTCCAACCACCAGTAGAAAAGTTGCTGCGAAGAAAGAATTAAAGTGCCTGTTACCAGAAGCGTTAGCCAGAAGGCCTGCCTCACTGAAATCTGGAGTTTATGAGCGTATAAACCATCCAAGCTTCTGCCTCGAATCCCATACAGTACCAAAAGGGAGAAGAAAAATACGAAAGCAGAGAGAGACAAATAAAAGGGTATCAGGAATATAACCGGTAATTTAAATGGGTCTGTTAAAAAAACAAACAGTGCCGTAAAGATAAAAAACAGGACTGTTAGTAAAAAGATCGAAAAAAGTTGATTTCTTTTATTTTCAAGCATGGTTTACGAATAAATTATACCATACTTTCAGGCTATTAATCCAATTCTTCGAACTCACACTCGTGAGCCACTTTTGCATCCAACTGCTTGAAAGAGTTATCAGCAACGGCATGTCGTATTTGTTCAATCGTTTCTAATAAACTAGCTTTTAATTCCGCGATTTCTTCTGGGGTGCCTAGCAAAGGTTCTGAGCGTGTGTTGTCTAGCAAAAACCAATAATTTAATTGACTAACTTTCTCGCCTAGATACTCCTCAGCAGCCCATTGATAAATAAATAGTTGTTGACGATCTTCTTTTTTCTCTAGTTTATTTTGTCCAGTTTTATAATCGATAATATGCAAAGAGCCATCCGATTGTTGGTCGGCGCGGTCAATTTTTCCTGTAAAAAAATACTTATCTAAATTTAAACGAAAAGATTTTTCAATGTATTTAGGCCTGGTCGGAGACTTTTCAAACTCTGAATAAAAGGTCTTGATTATTTCATATCCAATTTTACGAAACTCTTCTTTTCTAAGTTTCCCATCAGGTCCATCTCCGTACCAATCATCTATCCAGCAGTTCTCATAAAGCTTTTTCAATTCCTCAAATTTAGGCAATTGATTCTTTGCCTTATCAGTAAATAAATCAAGCTGGTCAGTCTCATATCTGTTCTTATAGGCGTTCAGGAATTTCTCCAAGGTAACATGGATCGTGCTCCCAAAGGACAGATAAGGACCGCCTTCCAGGGGCAGATGGTACAAGTAACGGTATTTGTACCTCATTGGGCAACGTTTGAAATCAGCCAACTGAGAATAAGAGAATGTGGTTGGTAAAAATAAGTTCGGGTCAACCGGCTGATCAACATCGAATTTAGTTCTTTGTAAAACCTCGGTACTCTTTTCTGGTTTAGCGACTAAACCTATTTCAACCAAAAACGGTGATGGCCTGCGCGCTCTTTGACCTCCGTAATCCAAAGCGTAGCTAAAGTAAAGCCTTGTTTTCGCACGTGTCATAGCGACATAAAAGAGCCTTCTTTCTTCCTGCAAGTGCACATCCCCTTCTGGTACCTGCTCTTTTATTAAGCGGCGTGGAATTTCTATCGACTCTTTCCTATCCATGCTCGGGAAACGTAGATGAACCATGTTTACAATAAAAACGTTCTTAAATTCCAACCCCTTCGAAGAATGGATTGTCATTATCTTGATGCTCTCCGGTCCTTGGTTCGGATCGAAATTAATCTTACCCTCTTCTCCCGCCTCTTCTTCAAAGCTCAAAAACTCCAAAAAATTCCTGGTGCTTTTATCTACATTTTCTGTTTCAAAACTTTCGATCTTTTTATAAAACTGCTCTAGTAGCTCACGGTTTTCCAGATTTTCAAAGGTATCTTCCTTAATCCGATTCGCTATCCTAAGATCCTTTATAACATTTATGAAGATTTCCACAACACTCTTTTGCAAAGCTTCTTCGCCGTGTTTCTGAACCAGGGTTATCAACTCGCGAACCTTTTCAATACTTTCTCGTTTAACATTTATCATCTCATGCACCTGGCTTAAGGCTTCGAAGAGAGAAAGACTCTTTTTGTGACCATATTGCATTATATTCACCAGATCGGAGTGGTCTATTCGAAAAACATCCATGCTCAGAACTTTATAAAGTGCGGCGCTATCATGATAATTAATCAACAATTTAAGATACGTGATTAAATCCACAATAATCGGTTTTTTGTACAATCCTTTATTTGCAAAAAAGGTATAAGGCAAGCCCAACCCCGCGAGTTTTGAAATAAAGGCATCCGCCTGATCATTAGCACGCACAAGGATAGCGAAGTCGTTCCAAGAAGTATCCTTCTCTTTTTTTAACTTGATAATTTTATTTATTACCAAGTCAACCTCGTCAGAAATTGTTTGCCCGGATAAAACCTCAATAATTGCTTTCTCCTTACTATTGGATATAAGCTTCTTATCAATCGCCAGCTTAACCTCTAATCGTTCTGGGTTGTTTTGTTGAATAAAATTGTACGACAAATCTAAAATTTCTTGAGAGCTTCGATAATTCTCAACTAAGGTTATTTCCTGCGCGGAGGGAAAATCTTTTTTAAACTGCATGATATTGGAAACCGAGGCACCTCTAAATTTGTAGATGCTTTGGTCGTCATCCCCCACTACGTTGATGTTCCCCTGCTTTCCGGAGAGCATTTTTACTAACTCATATTGTGCAAAGTTGGTATCTTGGAACTCATCAACCAATATAAACTTAAACTTTTTTTGATATTGTTGAAGTATTTTTTCGCGTTTGCGAAAAAGTTTTAAAGTATAATTAATTAAGTCCCCAAAATCCAAAGCATTGTTTTCAAGCAAAAGAGTTTGATAAACACTATAAGCACGTGCAATCTCTTTAACACGGTCGACTTCTTCCTGAGTGTCAAACTCTTCATCGCTAGGGTTTACCTGCAGAGCTTCCGCAAATTTCAAATAATCTTCTGCGGAAATTTCTTCGTCTTTTGCTTTGCTAAAGTGACGAAGCATTGCATTTATAAACTTTGTAGGATTACCAAGCGGCTTGTAATAGTTAAGTTCAAAGCGAGAAAAATTTCTTCTGATAAGCAACCACTGCTGGACATTGTCTAGTAATTTATAATCATTGGATATACCTATGTCTAATGCATGTTGTTTTAAAATTCGTTCACAAAAAGCGTGGAAAGTCGAGATCCACAAATCATAATATCCATACGGTAACAAAATATCGACCCGCTGTTCCATTTCTGCAGCGGCTTTTTCTGTAAAAGTTAGAGCCAGAATCTCATCCGGTTTTACCCCTTGGGTAATAAGATGTGCGATTCTTCTTGTAATGACTGTGGTTTTACCGGTACCGGCACCCGCTACGATCATCAGCGGGCCCTGACCATAAGCGACGGTATTGGCCTGAGCAATATTTAAGTCCGCAAATAACTTCCCACGGTTAGCAAGAACTGAAGCGTCCTTTTTAGTTTTTTTCGCGGTTTTCTTAACCATTCGATTTTTTATCTCCACTAACAAACTTTATCCACTTAGCCCAAGCATCATTACCATGCTCTTCTTCGTAGTTTTTCCAAAAAACAATCGGAGGAACAATTTGAATCCCCTGAAAAGGAGAAAGGTCCAACAGAACTTGGTCTTCTGTAATTAAGTAATCCGCCTTTGCTTCAACAGCCGATTCCAAAATTTTATTATCTTCAGGGTCCGAAACTATCCGAATATTTCTATGGTTCTCTACCGAATTTAACTGAGTAAAAAACTTATCCAGTTCTCTTTTATAACTAAGATCCTCGATCAATTTATTTAAAATTAACCTGTTCTCTCGAATCGTCTGATGATTAGCGTAGGCCTCAATCCTGCCAGATATTATCTCATCGATTATCTGTTTCTGGTAGGAGTACTCATCTTTAAACGCAGTGATTAAGACGTTGGTGTCCAGTACTACTTTCATAAATTTATTATCTCATAATAGTGGGGATAACTCAACGTAGAAAGTATTGCGCCTAAGAAAATTATTTCTTACAAGTAGTTTCTGTTCGAATTAATATTGAACTCTTGACCTGCCTCCTGAGGAGGAAGAAAATGGCAACCACAGCTATCGTCGGAAGGGTTTCAATGACCATCAAAGGAGGGACTGCTCATTCGGACAGCAGCGCCGCGGGATATGCTTGCTCACGCCTCAGGCGCGCCCTCGAAAAAGGCACTCTCCGTCAGGATGAGTGCCTTTTGCTTTGCCCAGCTATTTCCCATTTCCATTAATCGGACGGGCTGCTGCACCGGTTGCTCCCTGGTTGTTTTTCCGCTGCCAGAAATTAAAACCTTTCATAGGTATTAAGTATTTCTTATTTTGATCTAAATCGATAAAGTCGTCAGCCATTTCTTTTATACGACCAGAAGTACTTTTTCCAAAAGAGCAAACTTCCACTAAAACACCTAGGTTTTGAATGTACTCGACTAAGGGAGTAAAATCACCGTCACCTCCACACAAGACCACGACATCTAGTTTTGAAACCATTCGAATAACATCGACTGTGATACCAACATCCCAGTCGCCTTTTTGATTGCCGCCATAAAATGTTTGCAGATCTTTACTCTTAACCTCAAAGCCGGCCTTGTCCAAAGCTTCAAAGAAAGTATGCTCTTCGGGCATATCCGCCTTGATAACATAAGCTAGGGCACGCATTAAGTGCCTATCACCGACGGCGGTTTTTAAGACCTCTCCAAAATTTACTCTCGAATTATAAATATTACGAGCCGAGTAATATAAATTTTGCACATCCACAAATACCCCGACTCTTTGCGCTGGATTACGTATTGCCATAATTATTTATCTATAAGCACAGCCGGATCGGCCTCTGCGCTTTCAATTTTTAAATTAGAAACCTCGTCTATTTTATTATGAATTCTCTCATAACTGGAACCGACCAAATCCAGCGTAGCTTTTGCATTAGTTACGTGCTTCGTTAAAACACTCAAATTATCGCTAAACTTCTCCGAGTCTTTTCTTAGACCCTGTATAACCTTTAAAATATGCTGAGCGTGCTCACTTACCCTAGCTCCCTGCAAACCAATCAGAATTACCTGTAGGAAATAATAAAAAGTTGACGGCGAAACCATGTGCACTCTTTTTTGACGAGCATAGTCATTTATTTCTACATCGTCCGAAACTTCATTAAACACCCCATCAGCTGGTACATACATTAAAGCAAAATCTAAGGTGTTCTCCTCAGGAAGAATATACTTTTTCGAAATCTCATCGATACGTTTCTTTATATCCTTCACAAATACCTTGCGAGCCGCGTCTCGAACTTCGTCACTTTCAGCGTTGATGTATGCACGATAATTTTCCATCGAAAATTTACTGTCCATTGCTAGAAGTTTATCGTTTATTTTTATAACGCTATCAACGGTCTCATTTGTTTTAAATCGGTACTGGATCGAGTACATATTGGCCGGTAAAGACTGCTTAAGCATCTCCTCCATTATTTGCTCACCAATAGTACCGCGTTTCTTAGCGGACAATAAAAAATCCTGTACATATGATAATGATTTGCCGATTTGCTGCATTTGACCAAGCTCTTTTGAGACCGCGCCAATATACTGTGCCGCTTTGTCTAAGCGTTCATTAATCGCCTTATTATTACTCTCCATACCCTTCTGAATTTCTTGACGCGTGGCATTCATCTCCTGTTTAGTTTGATCGGTTCCTTCTTTAACTTGCTTCATCCACTCCATCACAACCTTCAAAGACTGGTCATCTTCTTTGGGTTTGGAAAGGGTTTTCTGTAATTGAGTAATATAATAAATAAGAATACCTAGACCGGCCACCAGAATTGCTAAAATTATGTAAACTGTTGAATTCATAGATTAAGTATAACATAGCGGCGCTTTCAAAAAGAAAGAAGGGCCACCCGCAAGCGGACAGCCCTTCAAAATGCAACAGCACGCAACTACACTAACGATACACCGCGGTATTGCTCCTGGACCAAGCGAATGACCAAGTTGGTGTGCTCACGACGATGTTCATCGTAGACCAACACGACCCCTTTCCGATCGTTAAGGTCGACACGAAACTCACCGATAGGACGGCGCCGATCTCGATAAGTCCAAAATCCCAGTTTCGAGTCGATGACGAGATCCGAAATATGACCAACAGGAACGGCCATAAAACCTTTACCGTCCTCGTCGAAGATCAGAGCCGAGAGATGACTGATCGGGTACATACCTTGATGGCGGGCAGTCATTACCACCCCCTCACTGCTGTTGTTTGTAAATCCTCCTTCGTGCGGGTTCTCAAAAACTCGAAGTACCCCGCACTCTTCTGGCTGAGATCGATCATCGTCTGAAGAAACCGATTTCGCCGATCTATATGCCGACCCTCCACCTGATCAAGCACGAGATCAGCGCCCAACGTAGCGAAACGGTGAAGATCGAAAACCCTACAAGGCTCTGTTTCGACACCCTTCCGTATCGCACTGTGCAGGAGATCGAAAACACTCCCTCTCCAGCGCTCCACTACCCCCTCAGCGGAGTACATAAAGTACATCCCAGACCTCTCCTTGAAGCCGTTGAAGTACACGCTCCTGTCGGCCTGAGCCATTCGGTCCAGCAACGTCATAGCTGACTTAGCCACTGTCACAGTCAAGTAGCCGCGCTTTGCCTGAAGTGTCTCACCCGGATTGGTCCAACGATCGTTCGGCACCTTCCCGAAAATCGTTGGTTCCTTTTCACGAATCGGCCATTCCGCCGAAACATCCTCGGGGATCCACAGCCTACTCTCAAGGTCTCGCACGACCGGTTTTGCAATACAAATCCCCGACTTGTGAATCCTCACTAGGGCAATCGTCATAGATGCCCATCCCAGCTTCGGACCTCTCCCGAGTTTGCTACCTATCATATAACCTCCGCCGCAGCGGACAAGGTGAAACTGCTGTATCTGACCGAAGTGGAAGCATATCAAGCAGTAAGCGCCCTGTCAAAGGCATAAACACCCTATCTCAAGGAGTATTTATGCAAATCTTTTTTTAAATTCATATAATTCGGTATCGTAACGGCCACTAAAGACCAAAAAGACTGGGAATGATTAAACTCCTTTAAGTGACAAAGTTCATGAACAACAATATAATCTGCCACTTCCGGCGGCAATAGTGCGATTCTGTAATTAAAAGTTAAGGTTCCTTTTTTTGAACAGCTCCCCCAGCGACTTTTTTGATTTCTAATTTTTATATCTTTATATTTAAATCGATAAGTTTCATTAAAAGAAACCACCTTCTCGCGTGCCATAAGCAAAGCTTGTTCTTTTAAATTAAAGTAATCCTTCCCAACCCCAAGCTTCACCCTTTCAGGACGATTTTTAATACTTTCTAGTTTGTTTATTATCCAAAGTTTCTTAGAAACTAAGAACTTCTCAGCTTCTTTCACCGAAACATATCTGGGTATACTTAAAACAACTCGTCCGTCCGGGTGAATGGATATACGAACACTCCGCGAAGATTTACTAATCTTAATTAGATAAGAAAAATTATTCTCTATAATAGCCATAAAATATTATTATATCAGAAAAACAAAACCGCCTTTGAGGCGGTTTAAACTTATAATGGCGGAGCCGGGGGGACTCGAACCCCTGACCTTCCGCGTGACAGGCGGACGCTCTAACCAGCTGAGCTACGGCTCCATGTATATTGTTGTGTCACTTCTCGCCAAATATTTTTTGGTAGCCGAGAGTGGAATTGCACCACTGACCTTGGGCTTATGAGTCCCACGCTCTAACTAACTGAGCTACTCGGCCTCGCGTCGTTCAAGCTCCCAATAAATATTTACAAAAAATCCCTCGACAGAGGGTAAATCTGTCACGATTTTGTGTTAAGACTTTTGGTTGCGGGGGTGGGACTCGAACCCACAACCTCAAGGTTATGAGCCTTGCGAGCTGCCAATTGCTCTACCCCGCGTCGTATCTTTGTTGTTTCTTTGTAGAGAACTTATATAATTTAACATAAATGCTGATAAAATTCAAGCCGCAAGATAAAGTCGGCATCTCACAAGGGTAAAGGAAAAGGCGCAACTTATCGTCGCGCCTAGCCCCTCCAAAAAATCCTCCTTCACTTCAGCTTCTCAGCGGGGGCGTTAGGGTCATCAGACACAGCGCCCCACTCTCGTCGCGGAAAAAAAGAACCAGCTCCCGGGAACTCTGCTTAGTAAACAACCGTTCCTTAAGCAGTACCTTCCGCCGGGGCCTTGCTCCGAAACCCTCCCCCGAGAGATGCTCGAGCTCTGCGACCACGACTTCTTGCTCAACCGTGATCCTGCGAGCTCGGCCTCGAGTAATCTGGCCAGTCTCCGTGACACGTATTTCGACACCACCGTTCTGAAACCGGTCGAACACATCTTGTTCCATTTTCAACCGGTCGAACACATCTTGCTTCATCCTTACCTCCTAGGTAAGTAGCAGTGGATATCACAAGATAGCACAGTACTCATGAAAAAGAAAGGGGTAAACAAAAGCACTCCCTATTTTTGGGAGTGCTTTTGAAGTCTCTTACGAGACCTAAGAATTGATTCTAGAAACTAGATTCTCTTCTTAGCAGTTTTACGCTTAGCTGTTTTCTTAGCAGCTTTCTTAACTGTTTTTCTTTTCTTAGTTGCCATTGTTTTAGGCTTCTTTCCAAGCGTCCTAATTTTGGGGCGCTTGATAATTATTTTTCTACATCTCAGCAAGCTGAGAGGTAGTGTCGAGGGGAGAAATACTTTCTGTCTCTCTTTCGTAATTTGTTTTTCTTTGCGTTTCGTAATCGTTCTTTTTGAAATTTCCGATTAAAGTTTCGGACAAAACTTTTTCAAAAAACGTTTCTACCAAAATTGTAAACTATTTTGGTATAACCTGTCAAGACATTTTCACTATAATCTTTCTACTTTTTCTTGTCTATGGTTTTTATGTACAAGATTGCCTCGGCTCTATTTTTTATCTGTCCTAAAATTTGCTCTCCCCTAACTCTCTCTAAAATATAACCGACGTGTTTACCTGACTTAATCCTTAAAATTTCCATTACATCATCACCAGAAATAAATAATTTCTTGGAGCGTGCATTGTTTTTTTTCCAATCTTGTTGAAGCTTCTTTAACTCTACAATGTCGCTGGGAAGAACCCTACCCCGGACATCAGTCTTGGTACCTCCCAAACTATCCGCCATTCTAAGTTTAATTAAATCACCAAAAATGTCATTTTTAGCCCACTTTACTAGAGTTTTTTGATTTACCTTAGCACTACCAAGTAAATCCATGTGGTGTTTCAACAACCAAGATATTTTTCTATACTGCTGCCGAGGGAAAACAATCCGTTTATTAATTTTTTCAAAAAGATCTGCGCCCACAACCGCATGG
>JBKJSV010000006.1:0-3808 GCA_046595755.1 Candidatus Doudnaibacteriota bacterium
AGAAACAAAAGGCCGTATTTCAAAACAGAAAAAAACTTCTTAAAAAAGGCTGGCCCCTCGCCTATATTCTCGGACATAGGTGGTTTTACCATAATAAATTTATTGTAAACAAAGACGTTTTAATCCCCCGTCCAGAAACTGAACAGCTTGTCGACATTGCTATAGAATGGATAAAAACCAACAAACCAAAACAGATTATCGATGTAGGCACCGGCCCCGGCACAATAATTCTTTCAGTGCTAAGTAAAATTAAAGTAAAAGACGCCTTTGCCATAGATATTTCTGCTAAGGCTTTAAAAGTGGCGAAGAAAAATCAGCTTAACATACTGAGAGAAAAGCCGATTAACTTTATTAAAGGGAATTTACTACAACCCCTGTTGAAAAAACTTCAGCATAAACAAGGAGTACTAATACTAGCTAATCTGCCCTACCTTTCAAAAGCCCAGCTCTTGGAACCGACAATAAGAAAAGAGCCGAAGCTGGCACTATATGGCGGTAAAACGCCTTACCTGCTAATAGAAAAGCTAATCGCTCAAGTATCGGCTTTGAACTTAAAGAAATCACTAGTGTTGCTGGAAATTAATTATGATCAAGCAAAAATCTTAACTTCTTTAATTAAAAAATCCCAACCAAAGGCTGGGATTCGAACAATAAAAGATATTTCTGGCTATGATCGGTTTATTGAAATCATTATTGATTAACTTTCATCGCGCTTTCAACAGGAACCATTTCTAACCAAGTCTGACCGGCATTAAATGCTATCTCTTTACCAGAAAGGTCAAAGTACTTCGTTCTCCCATTCACTATTTTCCACGCCGCTTTAATTCTAGTTCCATCCATAAAAACGTCTGCCACCCCACCAGATTTAGTGTCGATATTTACCAATAACTTAGGATCGCCGGGAATCGGCACGACCTTAACTCTTTGGACAACAACGTTTTTAGCTAAAACGTTTTTTTTATTAGCAGCGTCCACTACCTCTACTCCTGCAACATAACGTTTATAGGAATTTTTTGATCCATCGTAAACCCATCTAACCGCAAAAGCCGGCAAAGAAAATTCTAAATCAATCGTTGTCGCATCAGGCTGCACAGCGGCACTGTCCAACTTCAAAGAAAATTCAGAATAGCTTCTTTTGCCTTCAATTTTCTTGTCAGAGACAGCACTAAGCAATTTATCAGTAGAAGTGTAGACGTTATGTGGCGCCTGACGAGTTGTTATGCGTTTGAAATAGTCCCCATTAAAATACTGATCCAGATCTGTCACCCCGGAAACGCCCCCTCTCAAAAGCCCTAAAGCATCGGCACTCCCTCCAACGTGAACATACACAGCTGATAATTCCTTAGCCCAATCAATATAGTACGGCCTAGCGCTGCGTATCGGACCAATAGAATCAGCTTTTTTTGTTTGAAAAATTGCCATCTGCCTGGTAATACCGCCTTCTGCCAAGGCTTCGTAGACAATATCTGCTTGGGATAACCCGGACTGAGGCCTAGAGTCCGGATGGTTTTCAATCATAACAGCAATTGGGCGCTGATCCATGGGCAATGCTTCCTCAGGATCAAGTAACGGCTTTGGGATTGAGGAATTCTGCTCAACGGGGGAAGAAGACAATGCTTTGTCGGATCCCGCTTTGTTAGATTTAATAAGATATATCGCACCAACTATCAATAAAATCACACAAGCTCCGGCTCCTAGAACAACAAAAGTTTTATTTGAGCTTTTATTTTTTTTCATACACTGATTATACCAAATAAAATACCTCCTACTCAATATGAGTAGGAGGTATAAAAAAGTTTTAAACTTTTAAGCCTTCTTTTCTTCTGTAGCCTCTGTTGGCTTATCTTCTGCCGCACCTTCAACCTTAGAAACATCTTCTACGATCGGAACTGCAAGCTCAGCTTCAACGTCTCGAGGAGGGTTAACTTTAGCAACCATTTCTTCTGGAGAAGCTGTAATTTCTACCTTATCGCTAACTTCCAAATCTTTAACATGAATAGAATCTTCGAATGTGTTCAAAACTGAAATATCGACGACAATGTTATGTGGCAAGTCGGCTGGCAAACATTCCACTTCAACTTCATGGATAACAGTAACCAAAGTTCCGCCGTTCGCTTTAACTGCGCTGGAAACACCGATAAACTCCAACTGAACTGTAGCACGCATTTTTTGCGTCATGCTTACTTCGTAAAAATCAGCATGGATTAGCTTACCTGTTAAGTAGTGACGTTGAACGTCTTGAATAATAACATTCTTAGCCTTACCATCAACTACCAAATTAATCAAAGTTGATTCACCGGCTTTTCTAAATGCTTTATCAAAAATTGAATACGACAAAGCCAAATGCTCGGTTGTCTTGCCATGACCGTAAACGATCGCGGGGATAAAACCTTCTTTTCTTAATTTTTCTACCGAGTAAGTCGGTCTTGGTTTAGCCTCTAACTCTAATTTTTCAAAACTCTTTGTCATTTGAAACCCCGGGTACTCTCTCCGCGCCAATTAATAACGCGATACCATCCCCATTTAATATGGTGCTATTCTAACAGCTTCCTGTGGATATTTCAAGCCCTCCGAAAATCCCTGATTCTGCTATCCTTCAGTAATGAAGATAGTAATATTTACAGGCGGAAGCACAGGAGAAAGACCTGTTTCGATTGCCTCCGCAAAAAATGTAGCGGGTCTACTGGATTTTGCTGAGGTCCAAGTTTTTAGTATGCCCGAGGATTTAGAAAAATTTTTAGCTTCTTTCAAACACTTTGACCTGGCCATACCGATAATACATGGTAAGGGCGGCGAAGACGGCACTATTCAAGGACTCCTAAGCACATTAGGCCTTAAATATCTTTTCTCCGGGGTTCAGGCCCAAGCGATTGGTATAGATAAAAAACGTACCAAGCAAATCGCCGCACTACTTGGCCACACTGTCCCTAGAGAAATTCATGCGAATCATTTAGAATTTCCTTTTTTTGCTAAACCGCGCTTCGGCGGATCATCTGTTACATCCGGACTTTGTAAAAATCAGCAAGACTTTAATAATTTAATTAATCAAACTTCGGAAGAATTTATTCTTGAAGAACCTATCTCGGGTAAAGAGTTTACAGTTGGCGTAATTGAAAGCGGTGGCAAAACCATAGCACTTCCGGTAATAGAAATCATAACTCCCGAAAACACATTTTTTGATTTTGAAAAAAAATACGACCCAGCAAATCTAGCACAGGAAATATGCCCAGCCCAGATCGAAACTGAACTTTCCGACCGATTACAAAACATCGCACTCTCAGTGCACAAAGAATTGGGCGTCCGTCACATTTCACGATCTGACTTTATCGTGAACGCCCAAGGGCAACCGTATTTCCTTGAAATTAACACTATCCCAGGCATGACAAACACATCTTTAATTCCAAAGATGCTGGCAGCACAGGGATTAAAGTTAGAAGATTTGTTGAAAGAATGGGCTAACTAGCAGTAAGCCTACTCACGCCCGAGAACTTTAGCGAAATTACCATCAAAAGTGTTCAAGAATTTGTGAACATGAAATACATCATCGGCCTTTAGCGGAGTTTTCTCGGCGAACTTCTTTGTGTCTGAGCTAGTCAAATCTGTCACCATTACTGCTGAGAAGATCTCGCTTCCATCAATTGAGATGCCAAATACCACGGAACTCTTACATCGAGTACAGTCAGAATGAACTAAAAGGGTGGCATGACTTCCGTCTTCTTGCTGAGTATCAATGATTTTGGTGGTCTCTAAATTGTATTTATACCCACAAATAGGACAGCGCAGCGCTTGAGACAACCATTCAATAACT
>JBKJSV010000034.1:0-9848 GCA_046595755.1 Candidatus Doudnaibacteriota bacterium
GTAGAGTCTCAAACCCGCTTAATGCTGGGTAAGTATATGGAATTTTGGGTGACCCCTAAAATTCGAGGTGATTCAATGCCGGACGCCTCAACAGCTAATTTAAGTAAACCTAGATAAAATAACATGCTCTATCTATATTTATTCATTCTTACTCTGACCATCTCATTGACCCTAGTTCCTTTAGTAAAAAGGTTTGCTTTTAGGTCTCATATCCTAGATGTTCCCAGTGATCCAAGAAAAATTCATAAACGACCCATTCCATTATTAGGCGGCTTTGCAATTTTCTTTTCAGTCGTGGTTAGCGTTTTGTTTTATATTTTTTTTTTGGACCCCGATTTCAATATTATTCCCTTAAAGATTTATCTCGGTATATTTTTAGGGGGAGCGATTTTGATGTGGGGAGGATATTTGGATGACAAATTAAATCTCGCGCCAAAGTATTCAATTATATTCCCAATTTTAGCTTCTTTTATCGCCGTATCCTATGGTGTTGGAAGTAAAATTAGTTTTATTTCAAATCCATTTGGTGGGCAGTTATTACTAGGGGCGGATATTTTAGGGCTCACTTTAGGGCAAGTCTTTGTATTTTTCTTCATATTAGGGATGATCTACACAACAAAGTTTCTTGATGGTATGGATGGATTGGCTTCAGGTATTTCTTTTATTGCTTCGCTAACTTTGTTTTTCTTGTCGCTAACTCCTAAAATAAATCAAAGCATTACTGCTTCGTTAGCGATAATTTTTTGCGGAGCCGTACTTGGTTTCTTATTCCACAATTTCAACCCCGCCTCCATTTTCTTAGGGGAAGCGGGTAGTACCTTTTTAGGTTTTATGCTTGGTGTGCTGTCAGTTTTATTAGGAGGGAAAATTGCTACCGCGGTCTTGGTGATGGGTATACCGATAATGGATGTCGCTTGGGTAATCACCCGTCGACTTTGGTTCGGGATGTCCCCATTTAAAGCTGATCGTAAACATTTGCATTTCCGATTACTGGACGTTGGTTTTTCACAGCGCCAAACAGTTTTGATTTTATATTCTATTGCTAGTGTTTTTGGTATCGTTGCAATATTTTTACAATCTCTCGGTAAACTGATCTCGATGCTTATCTTGCTTTTGATCATGGTTGTAATAGCTGTAAGTACGGTCTTTGCTTACAAGTTAAAATATCCGCATATTCCTGGAACGGATATCAAGGATCAAGAATAGTGCTGATCCTCTTGGCGGTGTTAGTTATTGTGGTAAATTTGGGAGTTGTTTTCTACCTTTTCTCGCTGTTGGCAGAGTCTCCTTTCATTAGAGTTCCTTCGCAGGTAGTGCCTGAGATAATCAATCTTTTGAATTTAGAAAATGCCAGAATTTTTTACGATTTAGGTTGCGGGGATGGTAGAGTTCTTTTTGCTGCTTACAAAGCTTACCCTAAAGTAAAATACCTAGGGATTGAGATAAATTGGTTTCCTTTTTTGCTCGCCTCAGTAAAGAAAATTTTACTAGGAAGCCCTCGAAACATTGTTCTTGTCAGAGGCGATATGTACACTCAGAATTGTTCCGATGCGGACCTTGTATTTTGTTACCTTTTTCCAAAGCCAATCCAGAGAGTTTGGAATAAGCTTCAGGAAGAGCTAAAGCCAGGTGCGCGCTTGGTTTCCTGTCATTTTCGTCCAGTTGAACCGCCGGACCAGGAGATTATCTTGAAAAATGCCTCTCCCACCGCGAAAAAGCTTTATATCTACAATAGCCCGAGTAATTGACTATTTTAAGGAAATTTGTTACTATAATCAGGCCTTTGAAAGGCTTTTTAATTTATCGGTCCCAATACACGACCTCTAAATCAAAAGTAATAATGTAATTATACAAAGAAATGAACCTAGCAATTATTCAAGCCGGTGGTAAGCAATACCTAGTAAAGCCAAACGATAAAATTCAGATTGAAAAAATCGAAGGAAATGTTGGCGACACTATAAAAATGGGTGAAGTTTTGTTTACGGCTGAAGGCGATAAAATTAATTTCGGCAAGCCCATGATCGCAAGTGCTGCGGTTGAAGCTAAGATATTAAAACAAGGACGTGGTAAGAAAGTTTTGGTTTTTAAGTATAAATCCAAATCTAAGTACCGCAGAAAACAAGGGCATAGACAATCTTATACAGAAGTAGAGATCGTAAAAATTTAAGAATTTAAAATCCCCCGATTATGTCGGGGGATTTTTTTATGTTTCGCTACGGCCTTGTAGCGCGCGAGTGATTGTTATCTCATCTGCGTATTCCAGGTCGCCCCCAATAGGTAAGCCGCGTGCTAAACGTGTGGTTCTTATATTAAAGACTTGCAATTGTCTTTGTAAATGCATCGAGGTGGTTTCGCCTTCAAGGGAAGGGTTGGTAGCTAATATAATTTCTTTTATTTCGCTGCCTTGTATCCGCCTTACTAGTGATTCGATGTTCAGTTTGTCCGGCCCAATTCCCTCTAAAGGGTTTAGAACCCCTCCTAGAATGTGAAATACTCCTTTGTACGCGCCCGTGGCGTCGAGAGCTTGGGCATCCATAGGTTCTTCAACCACGCAGATAATTGAATGATCACGCGAAGTGTCACCGCAGACAGAGCAGGGATCCGTATCTGACATGTTGTGACAAACCGCGCAGTACAGTACGTCTTTTTTTAGATTACCTATCGCATCGGAGAGTAGTTGTAGATCTAAATCAGATTTCTTTAGTAAATACAAAGTCAGGCGAGTAGCGGTTTTGGAACCAATACTAGGTAGTTTGGAAAACTCGTTAATCAGTTTTTCTATCGAAGCGGGGAGTTTTAACATTTTTAATTTTGAGTATCTCCAGTAGGGCTCATCATTTCAGCAGGTGCCGGTAGGCTTTGGCTAAAGGTTCTGTCCAGGTTACGGAAAGAGGTTTTTTCAGCGTCAAAGAACAAGTTTACTTTTCCAGTTGGACCATTCCTGTGCTTGGATATTATAATTTCTGCGACATTTGGGGTGGAAGATTCCTTGCCTTTGTACATGTCTTCGCGATAAATAAACATTACCACGTCCGCATCTTGCTCAATAGAACCAGATTCGCGCAAATCGGCAAGCATCGGGCGTTTATCCGGTCTGCTTTCTACCGCACGGTTTAACTGTGATAGAGCTAGAATTGGTATGTTTAATTCCCGAGAAAGCCCCTTAAGAGCACGAGAAATTTCTGAAACTTCTTGGACACGATTTTCGGTGTTATGACCTTGCATCAATTGCAAGTAGTCCAAAACGATTAGTCCCAGATTATCTTGCTCGCTTTGTAGACGGCGGGCCTTCGTTCGGATTTCCATAATATTTGAACCTGCGGCGTCATCTATGTAAATCGGTGCTTCGGAAAGGCGACCCATCGCTTCACCGATTCTCGCAAAATCGTTATTTGGTCCTTCGTCAGAAAGATGGCCTGTGCGAAGTTTCCACAAGTTAACGTCTGCCTCTGAAGAAAGCATACGGTCTACTAATTGGTCCTTGCTCATTTCTAAAGAGAATATCCCAACTCCCATCTTATGGTTAACTGCAACGTGTCGAGCCATATCTAAAGCGAGCGAAGTTTTACCCATTGAAGGACGTGCCGCCAGGATTACTAAGTCCGATTTCTGTAGCCCTCCAAGAAGGTTGTCTAAGTCTGTGTAGCCAGTAGGAATACCCCTCAGTTGGCCTTTATTCTTGTGAAGATCGTCTAAGCGGTCAAAAGTTTCGTGAAGTACGTTAGTTAAGGGAACGAAGTTTTGTTTTAAAAACTTTTGAGAGACTCCGAATAGTTTCTGCTCGGCTTGATCTAAGATTGTTTCAATGTCACTGTCTTCTTTGTAACCTAGATTGGTAATTTCAGCTGCTGCCTGGATTAGACGTCGGAGTGAGCCCTTGCGTCTTACAATTGAGGCGTAGTGGGTGATATGGGCTGCGGTGGGGACTTGGTTCACTAAGTTGGCTAGGTAGCTGGAACCGCCAACAAATTCTAAGCGCTTTTGTTCATCAAGTAAATTTGAAACAGTAAGGATATCTATCGAAATGCTTTTCTCGTATAGTTCTAGCATTGATAGGTAAACGTACTTATGCTTTTCTTCATAAAAGTCCTCGGAATGTAAAATATCAGCAATTTTGATAATAGCGTCTTTATCTAACATTAAGGCGCCCAAAACACTGGCTTCGGCTTCTAGATTTTGAGGGGGCAGGCGGTCAATTTTTGTTTCCATGTCTCTCCAACTTAAATTTTCATTAAATCCAGTCTAACAAATTCCAAGGATAGCCACAATTTAGTTGATGGTGGAGAAGGGGGGTAAAAGGGGGCTAAGTCGGGGATAACTTAATAGGTATTTCATCACCCCCACGTATAAGGGGTAGATGATAAAAAGTTACTGGTTTTCCTTATTCGCGCCAATGATTATTTTCCTAGCAGTAGGTCTGTTATGGCCCTATGCCGCGCTTTCTGAAAGCTCTGTTCCAGTCGGTCAATGTCGAGCCTTTTTTAATAACGGAGGCTATTTATTTGATGACTTTGAGCAATCTAATTATGTAAATGGTTTTCTAAATCTACATTTAAAGCTAAAAAACCAATATAACGATGGACGGGGTTGGTTTGACCAGATCTTTCTTCACAAACCTGACTGTACAGCTACAATCTTTAAAACCGCGTCCGGCTATGCGGATCCGATGCCTCCAAAAATGCAGTTTTTTAGCATTAGATTCAATTCTCCAACTCACTACGATTTATGGAATGACGAAACCGATATTAAAATTGATTGCCTGTTTTGCTCCGGCGACTTACCTGTAGGCCAGTACGCTACTATTTCTTATTCGACCCAAAGAGACGGAAACGCGACTTTTATGCATACCGGCTCTTATTCAATAACAGAGGTTCCGAAGAATGTTCGAAACCCTCTAATAATCGTACCAGGTTTAATGGGTAGTAAGTTAAATTTTGAGAACGAAAATGTTTGGTTAAATGTTTTGAAATTGATCGCGGAACCGGATGATTCTTTTCTGGATATTCTAGCTTTTAATTCGCAGGGTGTGGTGGTCAGTTCTAAGATCGTTGCCGGACCTATAATTTTAAAAACTAGTTTTTTATTTGGGGATATTGATTACGCCGGGCTGCTTGTATCCGACTTAGAAAAGGATGGTTATGTTGAAAACACTGATATGTTTATCTTTAATTATGACTGGCGTTTCGATGTTAGAGATACCGCTCTGAGTTTAAAAACAAAGATAGATTCCGTAGTTACTCAGACCGGAATGAATAAAGTTGATATTGTTGGGCATAGTTTGGGTGGTCTAGTGATAAAGCAATATATCAAAGATAATTCTGCAGCCAGTCCTTTAGAAAAGATTATCTTTGTTGGGGTGCCTAATTTAGGGAGTGCGGACGCCGCAAAAGCTTTGATATTCGGCGATAACTTCGATGTGCCTTTACTAAATTCGGATGAAATATTTAAGATTACTCAAAATATGCCTAGTGCCTATCAATTGCTGCCAAGCAAGGAGTATTTTAACAGCATTCAAGGGTTCTACGATGACTTTACTAATACTCAGAGTAAGGTTTTAAATTATCAGCAAAGTCGAGCCTTGTTTCAAAAATTAAACAAGAACGCGATTCTTTTGAGTAACGCCGAGGCACTGCATGATGGCTTAGATAAATTGGATCTGACGACGCACGACGCTCATAATATCGTGTCTTGTAGTGTCGGTACCTTGAAAACCATTAGTAAAATGTATACCGGGGAAAATACAATATTCAAAAAGATTTTCCAGGATCCAAAGTACAGGATTGTATTAGATAGCGGGGATGGTACTGTTCTTGAAAAAAGCGCTGGCTTTTTAAATGTCCCCCCAGGTAATAAGTATTACTTAAAGGGCGTTGCTCATTCCAAAATGCTCAGCAATGATATAAGTAGAAAGCTTATCCTTGAGATTTTGGCAGGTAAATCAGGCTTTGCAATTCCGGGAGTGCGTGCCGATAAGAATGATTGTAAAGTTACTGGTAAATTGGTAAGTTTTCCAAGTAATGTGGACTTTAGTGTTACGGACTTAATAACAGGAAAAAAAATAATAGGAGGAGTGGGTTATAGTGAGAAAAAAGTTGGTAATGATAAGTTTATTTATTTACCCACCTCCGATCAATCAAGGTATAAGATTCTTACAACCAAGAAAGCCGACGCCAAACCTATTAATCTGGTAATAAATAATTATGATAATTCCAAAACGACCTACTATCAAAATGTAAATATTGATCAGGCATTAAGTTTAACTTTGGAGCCTCAAGCTTCTAGTGACAAGCTTGAGAGTGTTGATCAAAATGAAGTCGCACAAGTTATTCCCCCAAGCGTTGAAGAAGAGTTATCCTTAAACGAACCGACTATCAACCCATTAATCATAACGAAGTTGGAGTATAAGGGGACTAGTTACTATAACGGTCAAGAACTCACATTTGAGAATGATAGGAAGATAAATTTAATCCCAAATAATCTAATTCGCACTGTTCTGACAAAGTATTCATACGACCAAGAGATTTGGCAAGACTACACCGGTCCCCACATACAAGTTCCTAGTTATGCTGACGCTATTTATTTCTTTAGTGCGGATGTCTCAGGACAGGTTGAAGAGGTTAATGTCATATATTTTAGGGAGTTTTCCAAGAATATAATTCCATCGACACCTAGGGTGGCGGGTGTTTCGACGTCGCCCCCTATAACCGAAATTGGAAATGGAGAAACGTTAGAAATTGAACCGCCTTTGCAAGATTTATCGGCAGATCCTGAAGGACTGCCGCCCGCGGATGATATCTCAATACCAGCACTTTCCTTCCCGGTTCAAAAAGTGCCTGGCATGGAAAACAATTTAAGGGTAGTGTTTGAATTTCCGGGATGGCCGCAAGTTTCGCCTGGGCCTGGGGATAGTGAATCTATACCGAAAGAAACCGCCCGCCCTTCTTACTGGTCCTGGTTGCAAGAGGTTTTTAGATTTTTCGCCCGTTTAATTTTTTTTTAATAATTTCGCCGTATCATTAAGGCAATAAAACATTAATAGGGAGTTAAATGAGAGTTTATGCAAACCTCATTCCAAACTTGGTATTGTTTGATCTGCCAAGAACAAAATATGATCAAATAAGCATTTTTAAAAAGTTATTAATTCTGGATCATCTGCCTGACGATGACCTGGGGAGTGTCTTACTGGAGGTGGGGAAAATATCTCTGATGCCAGATCCGGCGTTTAGTATATTTTTCAACAATGATTTTGAAAAATATATTTCACTGAATAAACACCATGCTCGCTGGCAAAAGGTGAAAAAAGATTATAACTATTACACTCAGTGGGAAATAAAAAGGCGTAATAAAGAGAACCCATATTTTCCGGAATATCCTAATTCTCTATCGACCTGGGACGAACTTCCAGATTTTAGTAAAGAGAAGAAGAATCGCCCTTACCAATTCGATTTACTCTATCGGGACGCCCAATTTTTAGCAGGAATAGTAAGTGAGGTTGCTAATAGCTATGAAAAATTAAAAGACAAGGATTTATTCCAGGCCAAGGTTAACAGTATTCTAATTCCCAATAAAATAGTTTTTGCTGCGAGCGGTAAGGATAATACTGCTGAGTCTATGAAAGGGGGAGTTTCCTTAGTTAACATAAAGATTAGCCTCGATGCTTATAAACAGGCTTACCTTTTTTTAGGTAAATTGACTGATTCGCTAAATAAGTTAAAGTGGTCTTACCATGAAGCTCAAGATGCTTTGAACCAAGCCTTATTGTTAACCAGCTCAATTAATGCGCGGGTTGTAGAAAGGGTGCAGGTCCTGGAAAAGAACTTTATTCTGTATCTAGAGTCTGACTTGGATGAGGAGTAGGTCGCTCTTTACAAACCCTTTTGGGTAGTCTATACTAGCTTCAATCATCCGACTTATATTTTTGTTTAGACTTATTGGGATGAGGTAGTAAGTCTGTGTTGAAAGGCCTATAATGGCAAAATTGTTCGTAGGTGGCTTACCTTGGGCTACCACCAGTGATGAATTGAACCAAATGTTCGCTCAAGCTGGAACTGTTACTTCTGCAACCGTTATTCAAGATAGAATGACTGGTAGAAGCAAAGGATTTGGTTTCGTAGAAATGTCTGATGAAGACGCTGCGAAAGCAATCCAAATGTTTAACGACTCTGATTACGGCGGCAGAAAGCTTGTCGTAAACGAAGCTCGTCCAATGACTCCTAGACCACAACGAAGCTTCGGCGATCGTGGTGATAGAGGCGGTCATGGTGGTAGAAGAGATTCTTACTAAACTATGAAATTAATCCCGACTTCGGTCGGGATTTTTTAATGCCTTTTTTTATTTGCTGGTGCGGAAGAGGTGTGGTATATTTAAGGTGAACAACCGTTCACCTATGATTGAAACCGAGACCAAAAAAGAATTCCGTTGTATTTCTCATATTGATATGAATTCTTACTTCGCTTCTTGTGAGCAGCAAGCGAACCCTTTTTTACGTGGCAAACCAATCGGAATTTGTGAGCACCTTGGTGGAATTATAATTGCCCCTTCCATTGAAGCAAAACGTTTTGGAATAAAGACCGGTACTCCAGTTTGGGAAGCTAAAAAGATTTGTCCGCAAATACAATTATTTTTTACTGACCCTGACAAGTATAGGGAGACCACGCACCGATTCCTTTATATATTTAGCAAGTACACTGATCAAATAGAAAAGTATAGTATTGATGAAGCCTTTTTGAACTTAACCGATTATGTAAAGAATTACCCCGACCCGTGGGATGAAGCGGAGAAAATTGGATTAGAGATAAAAAGGGATATGAAAAAATACGTCGGGGACTGGATTAAATGTTCAATTGGTATTGCTAGTAATAAATTTTTGGCCAAGATTGCCAGTGACTTACAAAAACCGGACGGGTTAACGGTGGTACGGCCCGAACGGAAAAATGAACTTTACAGCAAGCTAAAGCTTACCGATCTTCCTGGAATAGCTAGTCGTACGGAAAGGTCTTTAAACATGCTTGGTGTTCGATCTGTCGCGGACTTGAGGGATTACCCCGCCACCAAGCTCTATGCTAATTTCGGTATTACTGGGTACCATCTTCATAAGATGGGGCAGCTTGAGGGGAGTTGGCATGAAAAATTTGATTCAGAAGAAAAAGCAGAACGTAATAAATCGATGGGGCATGCCTACACCTTACCTAAGAGATGCGACCAGGTTAAGGTGGCCTCACAAATGCTCTTTAAAATTTCAGAGATGGTCGGTAAGCGCTTGCGTGATGCGGGTATGATAGCGAATCATGTCAGCCTGGTTGTTAATGATAAGCAAGGCTCTTACTATCATAAGACTAAAAAGTTAAATTATTATCTACAAGACGGGCGAGATATTTTTTTGGAAGTGGAAAGTATGTTTTTGGAACGGGCGAGTGTGAATCCTGCCTTTAAGTTAATCGGAGTAACCGCTTCTGGTTTAAAAGATTTCTCTAACCAACAATTTCTGTTTAAGCACGATCGCCAGAAAGCGAGACTAGTTGAGTCTTTGGATAAGATCAATGACAAATATGGTGATTTTACAATTTCCCGTGTCCCTGCTTGGCAGGCTCAGGATTATATTCGAGACTCAATTGGTTTTGGACGCATGAAAGAATTTAAAGTAAAATATAAAAGTGCTAAGGGTTAGTAATTAAAAACATGACCAAAAAAGAGATTCTCAAAAGAACCAGGCAATTCGTGGAAGAAAAATTAGGACGAGCGGATTCAACTGGGCATGATTGGTTGCACATTCAAAGGGTGGTTAGGAATGCTGCAAAAATTGGAAGCTCTGAAAAAGTCGATATGTTTGTGGTTGAACTTGGTGCCT
>JBKJSV010000069.1:0-3282 GCA_046595755.1 Candidatus Doudnaibacteriota bacterium
AGTTTAACAAAAAAGGGTTTGGTAGGCGATGAAAATTAGCAGGGTGTCGCTTCCTTCGTCGCGACACTTCCTCTATGTTTTGCCTTCGCAGGCTCCGGCACAAACATTTTATTGAAGGTCGTCGAACAGTTCTATCTCTGCTACGAACAAACAATAAAAATACAGACCTTTGGTCTGTATTTTTATTGGCTGCCCGGGCAGGGATCGAACCTGCGAATGGAGGCTTCAAAGGCCCCTGCCTTACCACTTGGCTTCCGGGCAACGGTAGAAACATTAGAAGATGGTGGGAAAAGCCATAAAAGTATATAATATTTGGGCTGATAAATCAATCTTTATGAATCTCTTCGTCACAGAAGTAATATCCAAAAAACAGCTTACATCCAAACTTTACGAATTAAACATCCGTTTGATAGAACCAAAGACTATTTCTTTTAAAGCCGGTCAATGCGTTGGGTTTCATGTTGGTGAAAACGAAAAGAAACGTTTATATTCTATTGCATCCGCTCCGAATCAAAATACCGAGCTCAGCTTTGTTATAGACGTCTCGCACATGGGCCCTGGTTCCCGTTTTGTTTTGGCATTGTCGCCGGGTGATCAAATGACGATAGAAGGCCCCTACGGTGCGTTTACGGTTAACGACGATACTCAGGATATCCTACTCATTTCCACCGGAGCTGGTGTAGCTCCATTTAAATCAATCATTCTCGATCTCATTGAGAAGTCTTATCCTCGAGAAATTATTTTGTTGTTTGGAGTCAGAAGCGAAGAGGATAAAAGTTATTTTGATTTTTTTGAAGAACTTTCCCACCAAAACGAAAATTTTATTTTCATCCCCACCCTTTCACAACCACAAGAAACCTGGAACGGCGCTAAGGGGCGGGTGACCAATTTTATAGACCAGAACTTCGAGGCCTATAAAAATTATCGTACCTTCATTTGTGGGTCGCCAGTTATGGTTAAGGATGTAAGAGCGTTATTAATGGCTAAAGGTAAAGAGGCGAGAGATATAAAGTTAGAGTTGTTTACCTAGCTGTTAGCTTGAAAAGGCAAAAAAAATACCCGATTGCAATCGGGAGTTGTTCTTCTAAAAATTTAACTATAAAACTATTATACACCTTTGAAAAAGTAAAGTCAAATTTGACTGAAATGCTAAGAAAAATTAAACTCTAGGTATAAAAAATCCAATTATTAAGAAATAAATAAATGTTAAAGTCAATCAATTTAAAGCTGGTAAAGGCTATATTTGCTGTCTCTTTACTAGTGATGATGACCGCCTTGCCGGCTTTCGCGGCAGACTTTAGGGGTCCTACAAACGAAGATGATCCAAACGTAACTCTTTCAGCAGAGGACATCGTAAGGAACTTATACACAGCAGGAGCAAATGTTGTTGTTAATAATGATGTCGACAAAGACCTGACAGCTGCTGGTTCTAGCTTGGAGTTAAACGGTAATGTCGGTGATGGTGTTTTAGCGGCTGGTGGAACTATCAATCTGAAAGGTGAAGTTGGTGGCTCAGCGCGAATCATCGGTGGACAGGTGCGTGTTGATAGCGAACAGATCACAGAAGATTTAGTTGTAATAGGTGGAATGGTTTACATAAGCGAAAGAACGGTTGTGGTCGGAGATTTAGTTGTAATAGGTGGTAATGTTGTTATGGACGGTACAGTTAATGGTGGCGTCAGGTCTATCGGCGGTTCCTTGACCTTAAATGGCCAGATAAATGGTAATGTCGATGTAAAAGCCAAGGAAGCATTTATATTGGGGCCGAAAGCTGATATCAGCGGAACAGTTAACTACTCCTCTCGCTCAGAGTACATTAGAGATCCTGCAGCTAAAACCGCTGCTGTAAATTACACACCACTGGAAAGAGGGTATGGGCATTCTGGCGCGGTAGCTTTTTTAACCGTAGCGTTCTTAATAAAACTTTTGGCACTAGTTGTTGTTACTTGGGTATTATTCCAATTCTTTAGAAGAAGATTTGTTTCGGCTATTCAAAATACCGGGGAGAGTTTTTGGAAAAATGTTGCTTTTGGTTTAGCCTTCATGATTTTGGTGCCGATACTCGCAGTGCTGCTGTTCGTAACCTTTGTTGGATATTACGTTGCTATTATTTTATTAGCGATATATGTTCTACTAATGCTCTTATCTTGTATAGTTGGTATGGCTTATTTTGGCTCATGGTTAGTAAGCAAGATCGAGAAAAAGGAGATGAAAACAGACTACCTAACCCTAATTCTAGGTATTGTAGTAGTTAGTATCGTTGGATGTGTGCCTGTGCTGGGCGGACTTCTTGGGTTAATTTTAACACTTGCGGCACTAGGGCATTTTGTGAGAAACTTCAAGAACCTTAAAGAATAAGAAAGGGACCCCGATGGGTTTTATAGACAAAATAAAGGACATGAATAAGATGCGTCAGCAGGCTAAGCAAATGCAAATGTTATTGGCGCAGGAACAGATTACCGGACAGTCGAAAGATGGCCTAATTAAATTAACTTTAGATGGTAATCAAGAGATTAAAAGTGTTGAGGTCCAGGATGCCGTTGTCGGTGACAGAAAAAAGATTGCTCAGGATATCCGGGAAGCTTTAACCGATGTTAACGAAAAGTATAAGAAGATGATGGCTAGCAAATTTGGCCATATGTTCCAAGAATAAGACGCAAAGTACTGTATTAAGACGATCATTCGTGTTTGTATGTGCAAATTATACAAATATTGATCGTCTTTTATAGTCAATTCTGACTATAGCAACCATTTTCGTGATTTGCCCTATTAGTTAGACTTATAGATCAGAAAGATAATCAATACAGTAGATATATATGAAAGAAACTTTCGAAAAAGGAATGGATAAGGACTTAGGCGGACGAAGTTCCGGTGAGGTTTATTCAATGACGGGAAATTCCTTGCCACGTGATGCATCTGTTGAAGAAGGAGAATTCTACCAGGATCAGCAGGAAATTAAAAACGATAGAAGAATGGCTCAGCCGGGTCATTTACACCTATCAAAAAATGATATTAAGACAATTGAGCAGAAAAAAAATAAGCAGATCGTGACTTGGAGAATAGGGGTCGGATTGCTTGTTATTTTACTTATTGCTGGTTCGATTTATTTTGTTGTGAAAGGCGTTAACTGGGGTGTCTCGAAAGTAGCGGGGAATTCACCAACCGCTGCTTATGTACCATCTCTAAGATCCAATGCCGATCCACGCGCCGTAATGGCAAGAGCCCCTGTAATCTCTGAAAAGAACATCTATCCAGTAGGAACACTTGGGGCGTCTGATAAAT
>JBKJSV010000090.1:0-6619 GCA_046595755.1 Candidatus Doudnaibacteriota bacterium
GGAGGAGGGTCCTGGTAGTGAGGGGGACGGGGTGAGCTTTACCCCGTATAAGACCTAATCTTGACCTAATGTAAAGTTTATGATATAGTACGGTCATATGGAAAATAGCGCCGCGAACGGCCAAACTAATAAGGATCTTGAGAAGAAAGCTTTATCAGGTATTCTAGATAAGATTATCGACAGTAAACAGAGCGTTTCTTTGCAGAATTTCGAACCTAGTATGGTGGCTGGAAAAATTTTAAGCCTATTAAAAGAACGTGACCGCCAAATATTGGCGAAGCGTTTTGGTTTGCTTGGTTTCTCTGGAAGAACCCTTGAAGCAATTGGCAAAGAACATAATCTCACCCGTGAGCGTGTTCGTCAGATTGAAAAAGATTCAATCAAATTTTTACGTACAAAACTAGACGAAGAGAAGCTTTCTGAATCGGTTAAAATGCTTGCTCACATCATCCACGACTGCGGTAAGATAATGAAAGAGCTTGAACTGATAAAGATCCTTTCTTTTGAAGCAACTGAGGAAGAAAAGCGCTCTGTATTGTTCTTATTGCATATTGCAGAAGAGCTTTTAGAAGTAAAAGAGAATGAAATGCTCCATAATGCTTGGGCATCTGTTACGTATAATCATGAATTTTTTCAGAACATTATTGCTACAGCTAAAGAAATTCTAAAATCTGAAGGGAAGCCTCTTACAGAATTGGATTTGATTGAAAAGTTACGCCAAACTGAAATTTACAAAAACAATCAATTGGAGCTTAACGAAAAAGTTTTAAAAAACTACATTGAAATAAGCAAAGAAATTTCACAGAATCCGTTTGGCCAGTATGGTCTAAACGAATGGAGAGAGATAAAGCCGAAAGATGTCGGTGATAAAGCTTATATAGTTTTGAAGCATGAAGGAAAACCTGAGCACTACTCATCGATTACAGATCTTATAAACAAGCACGGTTTTGATAAGAGAATTGCAAACAAAGAAAGTGTGCACAATGAATTGATCAAAGACCCTCGTTTCGTCCTTGTTGGACGAGGTATTTATGCCTTAACTGAATGGGGTTACGAAAAAGGGGTTGTGGCTGATGTTATAATTGAGATACTAAGAAAGGCTAATGCCGCTTTGAGTCGCGAGGAAATTATCAATGAGGTCATGAAAAAGCGCATGGTTAAAAGAAACACAGTATTGGTTGCGCTTTCAAATAAAGTCTTGTTTGCCAAGGTTCACAAAAATAAGTATGACTTGGTAATGCGTTAAGATTTCGGCACAGGGTAGTATTTAATTTTTGAAACAAAAATGGACATTTTTTCAACTTTGGTCCTGACTCTGGGCAGCATGCTCAGCTCCGCCTGGTATTACTTTAGCCACGGAGCCTGGGTTTTGTTTGTTTTTTTGACGTTCACCATGGCCAAGAAACTTTACATGGATAAAATAAACGGCGAGTTCGTCATGTCGAATAAGCCGATTTTTTTGCATGTCAAAATCGAGAAAGAGAACTTACAAAGCATATTGGCTGTTGAGCAGATGTTCTCCAATTTGCATGCAATGCACACGAATTTTACTTGGGCTGAAACGTACTTTGAAGGTAAGATAAATATGTGGCTTTCTTTCGAAATTGTTTCTTTAGGAGGAAAAATATCTTTTATTGTACGCACTCCCGAAAAAAATGTTAACTTGGTACAAAGCGCGATTTATTCGCACTATCCGAATGCGGAAATTCAACAGGTCGAGGACTATATGGCCCAGTTGGATCATTGGGATGCCCACAGCTCCACTTGGGACCTTTGGGGTACCGAGATGAAGCATTTAAAAGACTATGCTTATCCGATTAAAACCTGGCGCGAGTTTGAGCATTTAACGGCTGAGGATCCAATTCTTGATCCGCTCGGACCAATGCTAGAAGCGCTAAGTCGAGCTGAGGCACACGAGCTGATTGCTTACCAAATTGTTATAAAGCCAATCGCCGATAACGAATGGGTGCCGCACGTTCAGGATGTTATAAAAAGCATTAAAGAAGAAGGTGGTCATCACGCGAAAGGTTTTATTGGAACGTTTCTACCTTTCTTGCATTTTGGTAGCGACAAAACTCTTTTTGAAGCAATATCAAGTGCCGGAAGTTCTTCAGGCCATGACGAGAAGCCCAATCAACCAAAAGTCGTAAGAATGTCTGAAGGGGAAAAGAAAATTTTGGTCGGGATCGAAACCAAAATGACAAAACCTGCTTGGTCAACAAAGATTCGTTTTCTATATATCGCACCTAAAGATAAATGGGACCCGTCAAAGCGTGCCGCTTTAATTGGGGCGATGCGTATGCTAGGGAACGTTGCTTCAAACGGAATGAAACCTGATGTTTCGGGAACTTGGACAAACTACACCTACAGACTATTTAAAAATTTCGAGAAACCTTTTGTTGATTTTGTTATTATGGAAAAGAAGCACTTGTTTCTAAAAGGTTTTTCCAGACGTAGTGCTTGGATTGGTGCCCCAGGGATGATTCTTAACACTGAAGAGTTGGCTACTTTGTACCACTTTCCTTTGGCGTCAAATAAAACTGCGCCAGTGGAAAGAATTGATATCAAAAAGGGTCAGCCTCCAGCAAATTTGCCAATAATGAGTTAGAATATAAATATGAGCGTAGAAATCAGCAGCGACAATCATGTAACTTTATTTGCCAAAACAAACTTCCGCAATAAGCAGGTGCCTTTTGGAATTAAACGTGAAGATCGCCGCAAGCATATGTACATAGTTGGTAAAACTGGTATGGGTAAGACCAACATGATTGAGAACATGATTATCCAGGATATTGTTAACGGTGAAGGTGTCTGTTTCGTCGACCCGAACGGGGATTCTGTCGAAAAGATTTTGGATTATATTCCTGCAAAGCGAATGAATGACGTAATCTACATCAACCCCGCTGATATGGAGTTCCCCATTGCTTTTAACATTCTAGAGTCTGTTGACCCAAAGTATAAACATTTAGTTGCTTCTGGGCTGATGTCAGTTTTTACCAAAATCTGGGCGAATCTTTGGTCTGCTAGAATGGAATATATTTTGAACAACTGTATTCTGGCTTTGCTAGACTCTCCTGGTAATACCTTACTCGGTATTTCAAGAATGCTAGTTGATAAAAAATATAGAAAGAAAATTGTTGATAATATTAAAGACCCGATGGTTAAGTCTTTTTGGATTGACGAATTTGCGAACTGGAACGAAAAATATCGCATGGAAGCAATAGCGCCGATTCAGAACAAGGTTGGTCAGTTCTTGTCATCGGGTATTATTAGAAATATTGTAGGTCAGCCACGTAGCACCATAGATCTACGTAGTTTGATGGATAATAAAAAAATCTTACTTGTGAACCTTTCAAAAGGACGGGTCGGAGAAGATAATTCGGCTTTACTTGGAGCGATGATAATTACCAAGGTTCAGTTGGCAGCCTTTTCACGTGCTGATATCCCAGAAAATGATCGCGCAGACTTTTATCTATATGTAGACGAGTTCCAAAACTTTGCCACAGAGTCTTTTGCTACAATTCTTTCAGAAGCTAGAAAGTACCATTTAAATTTAATTATCGCACACCAGTACATTGGCCAATTGGTACAGGAAAAAAACACCAAGGTTCGTGATGCGGTTTTTGGTAACGTTGGAACTATGGTTACTTTTAGAATCGGTGCTGCTGACGCGGAATTTTTAGAAAAAGAATTCATGCCGCTTTTCACCGAAAATGATTTGGTAAATATTCCAAAATACACGGTGGTTCTAAAACTAATGATTAACGGAGTCGCTTCTGACCCGTTTACTGCTGAGACTTTACCGCCTTCTACTTATATAAGAACAGACTCTACAGAAAAAGTAGTCAGGGTTTCCAGAGAGCGTTATGCTAACCCAGTCGCTGAAGTGGAAGATAAAATTATGCGTTGGATGGGGCAAGATTACCATGAGCAAGCTGCGGTAATTGCTAGTCATGCCAATTTTGAAGGCTCTGAAGACGGAACAGCAGCGAGTGTAAGCATAGCTAACCCAGCAGAAGCAGAAATGGAACCTAGGGAACTTCAGGCGATAGAATCAACAAAATTTATAGAGCCATCTTTAGTGGTGCAAGAAAAGCCAAAAGCAATGGTTCAAGCAATGGAAGTCGAAATTCCTCGAGTAAAACCCGAGCCTCTTCCTCAGCAGAAACAAGTTTTTCATGAGCGTGGGCCAGATCGTAGAAAAGAACAGCAACAACCACAAAAGCACAACCAAGTTTTAAATCAGAATAAAAATAAAAACAAGCCAAAGAAAGAAAACCCCATTTGGAATCAAGCAGCGACTTTGTCTTCAGAGCGGGTTGAAAAGAAAAATAAACCTATTATTAACGCTCTTGATGTTTTAGAAAATTTGAACTTTGAAAGTACTGCGCCGGTTGAAAATACAGATATTGGTTTTTTTGATGAAATTCCGGCTGATTTAACTCCAGTGGCTCCTAATCGTCCAGTTCTAAAGCCAGGGCAGTCTGTAAAAATAAATGAACCTTAGGCAAAGCAAAAAAACCAATAAAAAAGTTATGATAGCGCTTTCTGGTGGAATTGATTCCGCGGTTAGCGCTGTCTTATTAATGAAGGCGGGGTACCAAGTAGAAGCAGCCTTTATGAAAAACTGGAGTTCGACTACCGGGCTTCTGCGCAACGAATGCCCTTGGATTGATGATCGAAGAGAAGCGCTCAAAGTTGCCGCTCATCTTGGTATCCCGATGCATACTTTTGATTTTGAAAAAGAGTATTCAGAAAAGGTTATGGAATATTTTTTCACTGAGTATTCAGAAGGACGAACCCCGAACCCGGACGTTATGTGCAATAAGGAGATTAAGTTTAAGCTTTTGTATCAGCAAGCGGTCGGAATGGGTTTTGATTATTTGGCGACAGGACATTACGCCCAGATTAAAGATGGAAAATTAATCCGATCGAAAGACGAATTTAAAGATCAAACTTATTTTATTTACAACATTCAAAAAGAGCAGCTAGGTAAAGTTTTGTTCCCTGTAGGGAAGTACAAAAAATCCGAGATCAGGCTTTTAGCAAAAAAATTTAATTTACCTAATCAAAAACGAAAAGAAAGTATGGGTCTGTGTTTTGTTGGAAAGATTCGTCTTGATGAATTTCTGCATCAGAAAATAAAATCCAAAGTCGGTAATATTATAGATACGGACGGAAATGTTATTGGAAAGCACAAGGGGATTGCTTTTTATACTGTCGGACAACGCCAAGGTTTGGGGATTGGTGGGTCGGCGCCATACTATGTAGTGCGAAAAGATTTAAAAAAGAATGAACTTGTTGTTTCGCACAACCCTAAAGATGTTCAGCTGCAAGTAAAGGAGCTCCAGATAAGCGGAGTTAATTGGATTAACGAGCCGAAGACCTTTCCCGCTAAATGCCGCGGCCGCTTTAGGCACCAGCAAGATCTACAAGATCTGGAGATAAATAGCCTGGGAAAGGGTGTTTATAGTGCCGAATTTAGCAAAATTCAGACCGCTGTGGCCTCGGGACAGAGTTTGGTGCTGTATAAGGGTGCCGAGTGCCTAGGCGGCGGTATTATCGCATAATATGATATAATTGAGATAATTAAATTTAAGACATGAATATCAAGGATCTGCCTTTTGGCGAGATGGAAGCTTTCAATGTAGTGGTAGAGATTCCACAAGGAAGCCAAGACAAATATGAGTACGATGAGAAGTTGGATGTTATAAAGTTGGATCGAGTTCTGTATAGCGCACAGCGCTACCCGACTAACTATGGATTTATTCCACAAACCCGCGCGTTAGATGGAGATCATGCTGATGTTTTGTTGTTTTCAACAAATCCATTAGTTGCAGGGTGTGTTGCTGAGGCTCGACCGATCGGAATTATGGAGATGGTTGATAGTGGTGAGGTGGATAACAAGATTCTGGCGGTGCCTGTTGCTGACCCACGTTTTAAGGATGTTTTATCTTTAGACGACTTGCCACAACATATTTTAGCGGAAATTAAAAACTTCTCTGAAACCTACAAAGCATTGGAAAATAAGATAGTCGAAATAAAAGGTTTTGGAGACAAAGTCCGCGCCTTACAGGAATTAGAAAGCACGAAAGCCGCTTACGAAAAGGAAAATCAATAATGCGTACTTACGGGATGGTTTCAGCTAGTGTTCTTTTAGCGATGGGAATTATTGGATTCGCTTTTACTGATCAGTTTGGTATCCCGGTCTACGTACTACTCGTGAATTTGGTTCTGGGTCTTTGGGGGATGTTTGCAATCTTTGGTAAACGAAGCTAGTAAGTGTAAAAAAATAATCCCGAAGTAATCGGGATTATTTTTTTATTAGGTTGTAGAAGGATTCAAGGTTATTATCGATACCGCAGTAAAAGATTTGTTTCGTTAGGTTAACGCAGTAGCCCGGGTTTTTATGGATGAAATTGTACTTTGGCAGAAACCACCACAGAAAAGCAGCGACTGTAAAGAAAATTATATAGAACCCAAGCTTAAATAATTTGAACATATTAGAAGTATATTAAAAAGACGCCTTTTTGCAAAGTCTCCTGCAAATTAGCGTCTTTGAACCTTACCTACTGTTTGAAGTCAAGTTAATAGGGGATTTGATCGTCATTTTTCCACT
>JBKJSV010000079.1:0-7241 GCA_046595755.1 Candidatus Doudnaibacteriota bacterium
TTTACGTTCAGTCTACTTATAACAACACAATCGTCACAATCACCGACGTCGCAGGAAATGTTATTTCTTGGGGAAGCGCAGGATTAGTGGGTTTCAAGGGTTCAAAGAAATCAACTCCTTACGCAGCTCAAAAGACCATGGAAGACACTATCCAAAGAGTGAAAGACCGTGGTTTGCAAGAAGTAGATGTGTTGGTTAAAGGAATTGGATCTGGTAGAGAATCAGCAGTTCGTGCTTTACAAAGCTCTGGACTGACCGTGCTTTCTATTAAAGATCAAACCCCTATTCCACATGGTGGCGTCAGGCCAAAGAAAGTGAGAAGAGTCTAATATGGCAAGATATACAGGACCAAAAGTTAAAAAAGCTAGAGGATTTGGTGAAGCTATAACCGCTAAAGACGCGAAAGCGTTAATGAAACGTAACTACGGACCGGGACAGCATGGTCAATCCAAAGGAAGAGTTTCTGAATACGGCACCCAGCTTAAAGAAAAGCAGAAAGCAAAATGGACTTACGGAGTTTTAGAAAAGCAATTTCGTAAATACTTTGCAGAAGCTAGTAAAAAGAAGGGGATTACCGGAGACGCTTTACTACAGATCTTAGAATCTCGTTTGGACAATGTTGTTTACCGACTTGGCCTAGCTGAAACTAGAGCTCAAGCTCGTCAGATAGTTTCTCATGGATTCATTACGGTAAATGGTAAGAACGTAAACATTCCTTCTTACTTAACTAAAGTTGGCGACATGATCTCAGTAAGAGAGTCGAAACGTAAAACTAAGTATATCGAAATGTTGAAGCTGAAACTTAAAAATGTAAAAACTCAAGAATGGATTTCTTTGAATGAAGATCAGCTTACCGGTAAGGTACTCTCTGTGCCTACCCCCGAGCAGATTGAAAACAGAATCAACACTCAGTTGATCGTAGAATTGTACTCAAGATAATCAATTAATTAATAAAGGAGAACAGTACCATAAGCTTTAAGCGCTTCAAGAATTATGACTACGCTTAGAACGAAAAGTACTGTACTAAATGGAAACTATTCCATTACCAAACCAGGTTAGTCTAGTGTCACAAGAAGGTGATCATTACGATTTTGTAATGGAGCCTTTGTACCCAGGTTACGGCGTAACTATCGGGAACGCTTTGAGAAGAGTGCTTCTTTCCTCAATGCCCGGAGCTGCTGTCATCGCGGTAAAAATGAAATGGGTTGATCATGAATTTTCTACTATTCCAAATATTAAAGAAGACGTGATCGAAATCATTTTGAACTTAAAGCAATTGCGCTTGAAGGTTCACACTGAAGAACCAGTAAGGCTTTCTTTGAAAGTTAAAGGCGAAAAAGTTGTTACTGCCGCCGATATCAAAGAAACCGATTTGGTTGAGATCGTTAACAAAGATTTGCACATCGCCACCTTAGATAACAAGACCGCGGAATTAGATATGGAACTAATTGTTCAGCAAGGCAGAGGCTACGTTCCAGTAGAACAACGCGAAAATGAAAAATTGGAAATTGGCATGATCGCCGTTGATGCAATTTATACCCCAATAAAAAACGCTAACTTTGATGTTGAAAACGTTCGTGTTGGTCAGATGACTAACTTCGACAAGTTGAAAATTTCAATGGAAACTGACGGTACAATTACCGGACAGGAAGCGATAAATATTGCTGCTCATATTCTTGTTGATCACTTTGGAATGCTTGTGAATGACGCTAATATTCCTGCTAATGCTATCAGTGCTCCAAAGGCTGCCGCAATTGAGGCACCACAGGCCTTTGTCGAAGAAGAATCTGCAAAAGGTACGCCTGTGAAGAGTTTAAACCTTTCAGTGCGAGCTCAAAACGCTTTGGAAAAGAATAGCGTTGGAACGGTGGAGGAGTTAGAAGCTATGACTGCCGAGCAAATCCAAAACCTGGATGGCTTAGGCGAGAAGTCTGTTAACGAAATCTTAGAAGTATTAGGTAAAACTCCACAACAATAATATGCGCCATTTAATCAATAAAAGTAAAAAACTTGGTCGAGGTAAAGATTCTCGCAGAAAACTGCTTAGAACTTTGGCTTCTTCAGTGATTGTTCACGAGCAAATCGAGACAACACAAAGTAATGCTAAAGCGATAAGAGGTTACGTCGACAAGATGATTACCAAGGGTAAAGTTCAAACCTTGCACGCTAACCGTCAGCTAATGGCCGGTTTAACCATGAATGCCGCAAAGAAAGTTTATGAAGTATTGGCACCTCGTTTTATGGAGCGCAAGGGCGGATACACTAGAATATTAATCTCTGGAAAGAGTAAAGACGGTTCCAACAAGTATATTGTGGAATTAGTTTAAATATATGAAAGCACCGAAATCTCACATTCCTACAAAGATCACCCGTACTTGGTTGGAGATAGACGCTTCAGCAAAACCGATGGGTCGTGTTGCAACTGTAATTGCAAATGCTCTTCGCGGTAAGAACAAAAGAGACTTTACCCCGCACATGGACTTAGGTGACTTTGTCGTTGCTGTAAACGTAGATAAACTTCAGTTCACTGGCCGCAAAATAGAGCAGAAAAAGTATCACACCTACTCAGGTTATCCAGGTGGTTTAAGAACTAAACAATTGAAGAACTTGATAGTGGATAAGCCGGAAGAAGTCTTGCGAAAAGCAGTTTTTAACATGATTGATGATATGAAGCTGAGAAAGCCAATGATGCGAAGACTGAAATTTGTTAAGGGTACCACTCACGAGTACAAGATTGATAAGAAAATATAACCATGCCGACAACAATCAAGAAAACTACAACAACAAAGAAACCTGCCGCTCCAAAGAAGCCAAAAGCCGCTGCCAAAGAAGCTGTTAGCACTGATGCTCCCGCTAAGGATGAAGCAGAGCAAGAGTTGGCTACTTCTAAGGAAGCAGTCATTACTCAGGATAAAGTAGAAAAAGCTGCTCCTATTGCTGAGCTAAATCTTCCTGATGGTAGATATGCTTGGGCAGTAGGACGTAGAAAAACATCTGTGGCTAACGTGCGGTTATATTTAGGTAAAGGTAAGAATACTGTAAATAAAAAAGATATATTGGTTTACTTTGGAAACAAGTCTTTGGTTGAAAGAGCATTCAAGCCTTTGAGCCTTACAGGTATGGAAAGCCGAGTTTACCTTTACGCAAATATAAAGGGTGGTGGCTTAAATTCTCAATCCGAAGCTTTATCCCACGCTATCGCAACAGCGATGGCAAAGAACCAACCAGAATTTAGAAAAGTCCTAAAGAAAAATGGTACTTTGACCCGTGATAGTAGAATGAAAGAAAGAAAGAAGCCAGGTTTGAAGGGTGCGCGCCGTGGCTCACAGTGGGCTAAGCGTTAATCAAGACCAAGTCCCAAATCCGAATTTACTAGGAAATCTTAAAATCCCCCGAAAGGGGGATTTTTGTTTGTCTGGTAAAATCCTAGCAATTGGTGTAATATGACTTCACGGAAAATTCCGTTTTCCATCCCAACTCTCAGGAGGGTAGGAAGAATGACTGAGCCACAGCTGGTCAGAACCCGCGCGGATTTTGGTGCCGAGAGAGCGCTCTTGGTCATCAGAACGTCACGTCATCGCGCTTGTTTGAGACGAACGGTTAGCTGTCGTAAGGGCACGTTCAAGGTCCGTATCGGAGGCCGGCTGTACGGCGGCAGAGTGACTGCCGACAATCAGGCGGACTTCAGGTGCCTTGACCCTGTCGACGGCAAGCCGAAACTGGACAAGCCCGCGAAGTATGACCGGCGTTGCCAGCGACTGCATTTGGCTCTCAACGGCCACTGACTTCAGCCCACACTCTCGCCTGCGCCCATCGGTTTTTTCCGGTGGGCGCTTTGTTTTAATAAGTTGTAAAGAAGTGATATACTTTCCTTGTTACTTTATCTAGTTTTAATCGTAAAATTAAAGACAAATAGTAATTAAGAAAAAATATGCAAAATATTCCTAAGTGGTTGGTTCAAAGTATTGCGGGGTTATTGGCAGTTCTACTACTCGTGGTTTCAGTCAGTCAAATTTTTGCCGCGCGCAATCATGCCAGACAAGCAAATGATAAGCACACAATTAATATATCGGCTGAAGGCAAAGTTGCCTCAAAACCCGATCTAATCACAGTAACTGCTGGGGTGCAAAATGATGGCGCAACTGCGGCGATCGCTCAAGCCGAAAATGCTAAAAAGATTAACGCAGCCACAGACTTTCTAAAAAACAAGATTGGTATTAATTCTGAAGATATTAGAACCGAAAACTACTCAATTTATCAAAAGCAGGATTACATCGGTGGGAAGACCATCCCTAGTGGTTACACCGCCAATCAAACTTTGGTTATAAAAATACACGACCTAGATAAACTCACGGGGGTATTGTCGGGCTTAACAGAAAGCGGTATCAACCAAATTCAGAACGTAAGCTATAGTATCAACGATCCAGAAAGCCTTAAACAAAAGGCGCGTGAGCAAGCCCTCGCAAGTGCTAAAGAAAAAGCTCAAAAGCTGGCTGAAGCAGCCGGGGTAAAATTAGGTAGGCTAGTTTCTTTTTCTGAAAGCAATATTAGTGGTGGGCCAATTTTCTACTCTGATGCAGCAAAAAATATGTCTTCTGGTGGGGGAGGACCGCAATTGGAGCCGGGAAGTCAGGACGTTGTGGCGCAAGTGAATGTGACCTACGAAATAAAATAATAAGGATATGACAAAGGAGCCCGCTAAGTAAGCCGGGCTCCTTTTTGTTCAGTCGAAGTGATCGGTTGAGATCACCACTACTCTGATGCACACCACCTGCTTACCAGCCGCTACCGTAAATATTTCTGGTCGCGCTGTATACAAAGTTCCTTGGCTAACCTCCTCGCCTAGTTGTAGCAGTAATAACCGGTGTTGCGGGAAAATTTGTGCTAGAGCCTTGATGCGTAGCGATGCCCTTTTTACGTCACAGCAGGCGCCGACTAGTGCGCCTAAAAGGGTGTCACTGCGCGTGTCCGTAATTTCCACGCACTCGGAAGTGACTGTTAGCGAAACGAGCTTTTCGTAACTCTCCAAATCCGTAGCGTATTCTGGACGGCCAGAGTCCCGGTCCACTGTAACCGTTCGGATATTTTCCTGCATCGGAAAACCTCCCGGTTGGTGGTGTCTTCCTCCTTCTTGCCATTTTCTATGACCATACGCCCCAATTGTAACAGTTAGACATTAAATTACCAGCTTTTTCTTCCTTGCTTTTTGGGGTCAAAAGTGTTATGATTGCGAGACCTCAAGTAATCTAGATAATCGCCCCAATTTATTGGGGAGGAAAGTCCGAACACCCCTAAACGCAAGTTTAGGAAGTAAGTTGCCAGGAAATCTGGCCGGGTATAAGTAGGTTTGAAAAGTTCACGTGACTTTTCAAGAATGCGAAGCCCAGGGAAAGTGCAACAGAAACATGTCGCCGATGGCCTGCTGTAAGGCAGGATCAGGTAAGATTGAAATCGTGCGGTAAGAGCGCACGCGTACGTATAGAGATATACTGCGGTGAAAACCCAACTTGGTGCAAGGTCAAATAGGCCCGAAAGGGCGGGTTGACCGCTTAGATAGATGATTATCCACGACAGAATTCGGCTTACCGGGTTGCTTGGGGTTTTGATATAATATCCTTATGAAGCGTACCGAATTAGTATTCAACATTGTTTCGATACCAATAGACATCGTTAGCTTAATATTAGCTGCTCTGGTGTCTTTTTATATTAGACTACTTTTGGACCCGTACATCCCGATTATCTTTGACTTAAATTTTTATGGATACCTTTCGATTATCCTGAAAGTTATTCCTTCTTTATTAATAATTTTTGCATTTGCTGGTTTGTATAATTTGCGTGGTACAAGAAGATTCTCCCAAGAGCTATATCGTGTCGTTGTGGCAACGTCAATTGGTTTGCTTGTTCTAATTCTAATCTTCTTCTTTGATCAACAAATTTTCCCATCCCGTTTAATTATGTTAGTAGCTTGGTTAGTAGGTATTATTTTCGTAATTATAGGTAGGTATATTTTAAAAAGAATCCAGGTTGCTTACTTAGCAAAAGGTCTTGGTTTGCATAAACTCGTGGTAATAAAGAATCAAAATCCTGATGATAACGCCGTTGTAGGGTATGTGAAGAATCATAAAAGTTTAGGCTACGAGGTTGTCGCTGAATTTACTGGTTCTCCGGATTTGATATTAAAGTTAAACGAATTGTTTGCGCAATCAAAGTTTGAGGAAATCCTTCAGGCGGATTTCAAACTCTCTCCGGAATTAAATGCTGCTCTGGCACAGTTTGCCCGGAATAAGGGGTTGATTTATAACTTTGTGCCGAACATTTTTGAGGTTCAAAAAAAGAATATTGAGTCCAGTGACATCGAGGGGATTCCGGTGATCTCATTAAAAAATACACCCTTAGATGGTTGGGGTAGGGTTTACAAAAGAGTTTTTGATATTATTGTTTCGACAGTTTGCTTATTGCTAACCTCACCATTCTTTCTAATTCTAAGCATTTGGATTAAATTGGATTCCCAGGGAAAAGTTGTTTATTCGGCTTTGCGAGCCGGGCGAGATGGTAGCTTTAAATTTTATAAGCTACGCTCGATGTATAGCCATTTAAGCGTTGGGGACGAATATGGTGGAGAGGAAGCTGATAAAATTCGTCAGGAGCTATGGAAGCAAAATGCCCGCGGGGGGGCCGAAGGAGCCTTTCTTAAAATAAAGGAAGATCCCCGAGTTACAAAAGCCGGGAAATTTCTAAGAAAATCCAAGCTGGATGAAATACCCCAGTTTTGGAATGTTTTAAAAGGTGATATGAGTATGGTTGGGCCACGCGCACATGTTTTAGATGAGGTTGATCGTTACAAGGATCGATATCCAAGAATGTTTACAGTAAAGCCTGGGATTTTTGGCTTATCGCAAATTGCTCAGATGTCCTTGCCAGACCTTCCTTTTGAGGAAGAAATTCGTTTGAATACTTACTATATTGAAAACTGGTCTATCTTGATGGACTTTGTTATTCTGATAAAAACTTTTTACTATTTATTTCTTGCTCCTAGAAAAGAGAAGGAAAATAATTATTAATGAGAATTGCAATTGCTCACGATTCTATAACCCAAATGGGAGGGGCGGAAAGCGTTCTAGAAGCTCTACACGAAATTTATCCTGAGGCTCCGGTTTTTACCTTAGTTTTTGATAGGAAATTAAAGGACCATTTTGAAGGATGGACGATTGTATCTTCGCCTTTGCAGTTCCTTTATAACT
>JBKJSV010000004.1:0-5774 GCA_046595755.1 Candidatus Doudnaibacteriota bacterium
CGTGCTTGCAAGCTCATTACTGGAATCAAAATTGGCTCAATTCCTACACTCCGATAACTTTTGTCTAATGCGCTATGCAGCGCCATAACGTCTTCTTTGGTTTCCAGTCGAGCGTAATCCTTTTCAAAAAGCAAAGGCTCCAATAAAAATACTTTGCGGTAACTAACTGTCTTTAAAACATCTTGCAAAAATTCAGGGACTCCTTGATTTAGTTTTTCGATATACGCTAAACTATCTGGAATCGCCCTTTCCATGAAAACCAACTCTTCTGTAGATAAAGCTTGCTCTCGTTGAATATTCATGTGCGCTATAACCTTCTGAAATTCAAACTCGTTAGCACGAATCTCATTGATAGTACGTCCACCGGCTAATTGTTGGTCAATATAAATCCGAGCATTTTCGGATAAAGTCTTGTAACCCTTCTCACTAAGAGTATCTAAGATTGTAGTTTTTCCTGAAGACGGTGCGCCGGTAATTACGACCCAGTTTTTTTCTTTTTTTGCTTTTTGAAAAAAAAACATTAATTTTTTCTTAGCATTGCTGTAACTTAAATTTATTTAACGATTATTACTCCGCGCAATGAAGGACCTTGGTGATCATGGTATGCCCAAGACCCAGTTTTTTCAAATTGAAAACGATATATTTCACCAGTTTTCAAAGGCCTGTTTGCATCAAAACCAGGATAACCACCATGAGCAGGATGCGGGTCCGATGCTGGCCAATGTGAAGCAGAATCTTTATTTGTGAACTGGATATAGTCACCCTTCTGAATTGTTACCGACGCTGGTGAAAAACCGGTAGAAGTAATCTGAACAGCAATCACTTCTGGAGTAGGAGTAGCCACTACTTCACTTCCATCTGAGAAGCGGCTTTCTAATTCAACCTTAGTTGGACTTGGTTGCGAAGGCGCCGGTTGAGTTGACTGCTGAGCATTTGGCTCTCCAACTGCCACACCTTGATTGGTTTCGCTCTGCTGTTGCTCTTGATCACTTTGGCTTTGGTCTTCTGACTGCTCAGAAGCTTTATTGCAACCAAGTGAAAGTAAAGCGATTAAAGCAGCTGAAATAATTATTTTTGATTTCATAGTCCTTGATTTTAGAGATAAATTGGTTTAGTTATACTTTTAGAATATACTATATTTAAAATCTATGCCAGTAATAAACACTACTAAATCAAAGCCCAAACTAATTGCCGTAGTTGGTCCAACAGCAACAGGAAAATCGGACTTTGCTGTTCTTTTGGCGAAAATATTTAACGGAGAGATCATCTCTGCGGATTCCAGACAGGTATACAAGGGTTTGGATAAGGGCACTGGTAAAATAACAAAAAAGGAAATGCTTGGAGTGCCGCACCACATGCTAGACATTGCTAGCCCACGATCCGCCTACGATGTTACCAAATACAAACTTTCAGCTGACAAAAAGATTTCTGAAATTTACAAACGTCACAAGCTACCCTTTTTGGTGGGCGGTAGCGGTTTCTGGATCGACGCCGTTGCTTTTAACCAAGCCTTTCCAAATGTGCCTCCCAATTTGAATCTACGGAAAAAATTAGACAAGCTCAGTGCCAGCGATCTTTTTGCAATTCTTCAAAAAATAGACTTAAAACGCTCAGCATTAATTGACAGACATAACAAGCGTCGTTTAGTTCGAGCAATAGAAATAGTGGAACTTACGAAAAAAAGCTCAACTGAGCTTTTGAAATCTGATCCACAATACGACACTTTATTTATAGGACTGGACCAATCCGATTCTGTTCTATTCGACAAGATAGACAAGCGACTCGCAAAGCGTCTAAGGCAAGGCCTAGTTTCAGAAGTGAAAAATTTACATGCAAACGGAATTACTTGGAAACGCCTAGACGATCTTGGCTTAGAATATCGCTACATATCAATGTTTCTACAGGGAACCCTAACTAAGACTGAGGCCATTGCGCAGTTGAAAGCAGCAATAATAAAATATGCCAAACGCCAAAGAACTTGGTTCAAGCGAAATGAAAAAATTATTTGGCTGGATCCACAGAAAAAAACTACTGCTATAAAAGCCCGCGCGGCTATTAAAAAGTTCTTAGGCAGCTAACTGTTCAACATCCTCATTCTCCACCGCCCCGACTCGAAGTTTTTCTAAAACGTTATCGATCATCAAACCTACCTTAGGGTCTATTGTTTTTGAATTTCTGTACTCCCTAAGAGTTCTTTCGGCCAAGTTCCTTTTTGACCAATATTTTTCTTTAACAACCTGGGCACAAACGTTGGTAAAGCTCTCAAAAAACTTGTCGTCGTATACCTCCGTGCTCTTAACATAAGTAAAGATTGTTTCTTCCAGATCTTTAAGCATCCTGTTTTTAAAATCAAGGGCCGACTCATTCTTTGGAGCCTCTGGAGCCTTAGCTTCTCTCAATTGCAAAGCATCCTGAATCTTTAACTTAGCAAGTCCGTTCTCTTCCGGAGAACGCTTCGGATCATTAACGTGCCCAGTTTCATATTTTCTTATCCCATCGTGTAATTCTGGCATGGTTTTTTATTTTAATATTACTTTAGAGATTTATTAAATTATTCCAGTTTCTTTTTTAGAATCTCATTTACCACAGCTGGATTACCCTTTCCCTTCAGTTCTTTCATGGCCATACCCACCAGAAAACCAAAAGATTTTTGTTGGCCGGCTTTATAGTCCTCAACAGCTTTTGGATTTGCCGAGATAATCGCATCGATAGCCTGCTCAATGACCGACGTGTCACTAACCTGGCTAAGACCAAGGTCTTCAATAATTATATGCGGTTGCCCACCAACCTGAAACATCTTTAAGATAACTTGTTTACCAGCAGTAGTGCTTATTTTTCCTTTTTCTATCAAAAGCAAAAGTTCTGCAAAGTTTTCTTGAGTAATGCGACTATCGGCTGGATTTATCTTTTCCGCATTTAACAAAGCACTAAAATCCTGAAGGCACCAATTAGCCGCCGACTTAATAAGTTTATTTAAATCTCTTGGACCTTCTGCGCCATGCTCAGAACTTACCCATTCTTTTATTTCTGAAACGACATCTTCAAAATACTCAGTCAGCTCTTTCCAGTTAATCAAGTTATTTATATCAGCTTCCGGTAAACCATACTCTTCTGCGAAGCGCTGACGTTTTTGCGCTGGTAGCTCTGGAATTTGAGATCTTAATCTTTCGATAAAATCATCTTCTATATTCAAAACTGGAATATCGGGTTCTGGGAAATAGCGATAATCGTTGGCCTCTTCCTTACTTCGCTGCTCAACTGTAACACCTGCTTTTTCATTCCAACCCATTGTTACTTGCTTTGGAGTTTGCCCCTCCTCTAACATTTTCGTCTGTCGTTTTATTTCATACTCAATAGCGCTTTCAGCAAAACTAAAAGAATTTATGTTTTTCACTTCGCATTTGTATGAAGGTAATTCCTGTTGTCCGGGCTTGCGTACAGATATAGATGGTTCGCATCGCATTGTTCCTTTTTCCATGTCGGCAGTTCCGATTCCAACATAACGAACAATATTACGGAGTTCCTGTAGAAATATCTTCGCCTCCTTAGCCGAAATAATATCAGGCTCAGTAACGATTTCAAGTAACGGAGTACCGCCACGATTATAATCAACCAGGGAATAATTCGCGCCATCGGTATGAATATTTTTTGCCGCATCCTCTTCCAAGTGTGCGCGTCTAATTCTAATTCGACGAATTTCGCCGTCAACGTTTATATCTAAATAGCCATGCTCAGCGATTGGCTTGTCGTACTGAGATATTTGATAACCCTTTGGCAGGTCAGGATAAAAATAAGATTTTCTATCGAACTTAGCGTCTTTAACAATTTTTGCATTAAGGGCCAAGCCAAATAATACTCCGAGTCGAACCGCTTCTTTATTCACTACGGGCAGAGCACCGGGCTGGCCAGTACAGATTTCGCAGATATTAGTGTTTGGCACAGTCTCATCAGGATTATTTGGGCATGAACAAAACATTCCGCTTTTAGTTTTAAGCTGAACATGAATTTCTAATCCGATTACCGGGTTGTATTTTGTTAAATCTAATTTTTCCATTCTAATCCTCGAAGGCTTTAGGAAATTTTTTATGCCAATCAGTTACCTGCTGATAAGCGTATCCGATATTAAAAATGTTTTGCTCTCCCCACTGTGGACCAATTATTTGGAGCCCTACCGGCATTTCTTCCCCACCATCGGTTGCCTTGGCAAAACCGACTGGCACCGACAAAGCTGGCAAACCTGCCATGGAGGCCGGAATATTTAGTTGATCAGCAATATAACCATGCAGAGGATTGTCTTTCGCAAAACCAATTTTTGATGCGACGTTTGGCACGGTAGCACAAACTAGCGCGTCGACTTTTTGAAAGGCTTCAGCAAACTCGTTGACCAACAAGCGGCGTACTTTTTGAGCTTTGAGATAGTAAGCATCGTAATATCCCGCAGACAAAGCATATGTACCTGTCATAATTCTTCGCTTTGCTTCATCTCCAAAACCTTCACCGCGGCTTTTTGTATAAATTTCTTGCAAAGTTTTCGCTTCTTTAGACTGGTGGCCGAATCGTACGCCATCAAATTTCGAAAGGTTCGAAGAAATTTCTGACGGAGTTACGATCGCGTAAACTAAAGAGCCATACTTTGTTAAAGGCAACGATACATCCACTAATTCGGCGCCCAACTTCCTTAATTCCTGGATCGCTTCCAAAACTCGAGCCTGAACTTCTGGCTCCATACCCTCAATAAAGTATTCTTTTGGAATGCCAATCCGCATTCCGGTAAGATCCTTCTTTAAATTTGAAGCATAAGCTGGAACGTTTTTATCTGAAGTGGTTCCGTCTTGAGAATCATACCCACTGAGAACTTCCGCTGTAATTGCTAGATCATGGACACTGCGCGCGACTGTTCCAGGACTGTCGTTCGATGAAGTCATCGCGATAACTCCATAGCGAGAGACTCTACCGTAAGTAGGCTTCCATCCGCTTATTCCAGTCAACGATGCTGGCTGTCTTATAGATCCGCCTGTCTCGGTTGCTAAAGCAAACGGCGCTAGACCCGCTGCAACGGCTGCTGCTGAACCACCGGAAGAACCACCGGGAATACGAGTTAAATCCCAAGGGTTATGACTTGGGCCGTAGGCAGAAGTTTCCGTCGAAGAACCATGTGCGAATTCATCCAAATTTGTTTTTCCCAACATGACTGCTTTTTCAGCCGTAGTTTTCTTAATCGTGGTCGCGTCATAGACAGGAATAAACTGATCCAAAATTTTAGAAGAGGCAGTAGTTCGGACACCTTTAGTTGAAAACAGATCTTTAACAGCATAAGGAATCCCAGTCAGCATTCCAGGATTTTCTTCAGTCGCGAATACTTTATCCGCCTCAGCGGCTTGTGCCAAAGCAATATCCCCGGTGACAGTTAAAAAGGCGTTCAAAGCGGGGTTGTGCTTTTTAACTCTGTCTAAAAAATATTTCGTCAATTCAACGGAAGAAATTTCTTTCCGTTTTAACTTATCGTGTATATCTACTATTTCTAAAAATGCTAATTCCATAATTTAAAAAGTCTTACAGGATATTCTTAATCTTTAGGTAATCATCTTTACGATCTGGAAAATTTGCGATAATCGCGTCGCGATAAGGACTTAACTCAGAGCGATCCTCTCTTAAAACGTTTTCTAAGCCGGTAACTTGTGAGACCGGTTCAACCCCATCTGTATTAACTTTTTGGAGCTCAGAAGCGTACTCTAAAACTGCTGAAAGTTCCTTTTGGAACTTTTCAACTTCGC
>JBKJSV010000051.1:0-2838 GCA_046595755.1 Candidatus Doudnaibacteriota bacterium
ATAATTTCCAAGTACCATATCCTGTGAAGGTGTTACTACTGGTTTACCATCTTTTGGATTCAGAATGTTTTGAGCTGCAAGCATTAGAATACGTGCTTCTGCTTGTGCTTCCGCTGATAAAGGTACGTGAACAGCCATTTGGTCACCATCAAAATCGGCGTTATACGCTGTACATACAAGTGGATGTAAACGAATTGCACGACCTTCTACTAATGTAGGCTCAAACGCTTGAATTCCAAGCCTATGCAATGTTGGTGCTCTATTTAATAGTACTGGATGCTCTCTAATTACTTCTTCAAGGACATCCCATACATCTGAATGAACACGTTCTATTTTACGTTTCGCTGATTTAATATTATGTGCAATTCCCTTAGCAACTAATTCTTTCATTACAAAAGGTTTAAATAATTCTAAAGCCATTTCCTTAGGTAATCCACATTGGTACATTTTTAAATGTGGACCAACAACGATAACAGAACGACCAGAATAATCTACACGTTTTCCTAGTAAGTTTTGACGGAAACGCCCTTGCTTACCTTTAAGCATATGTGACAATGATTTTAATGGTCTATTACCAGGTCCAGTAACAGGACGCCCGCGACGACCGTTATCAATCAATGCATCTACAGCTTCTTGAAGCATTCTTTTTTCATTCTGAACGATAATACTAGGTGCACCAAGATCTAATAAACGCTTTAGGCGGTTATTTCTGTTGATAACACGACGATATAAATCGTTAAGATCTGATGTAGCAAAACGACCACCATCAAGTTGTACCATCGGTCTAATCTCCGGTGGAATAACTGGTAAAACATCAAGCACCATCCATGAAGTATCGTTTCCTGAATTACGGAATGCTTCCATTACTTCAAGTCTACGAATTGCTCTCGTTCTTCTTTGACCTTGAACAGTTTTAAGCTCTTCTTTTAAGAACTCTACTTCTTTATTCAAATTGATATCTTGTAAGAGTTTGCGAATTGCCTCTGCACCCATTTGGGCTTTAAAAGTATTGCCATACTTATCGTAATAAGCACGGTATTCTCTTTCAGATAGCAATTGTTTCTTCTCAAGCGATGTTTTGCCTGGATCCGTTACAATATATGCCGCAAAGTAAATTACTTCTTCCAATGCTCTTGGAGACATATCAAGGACAAGCCCCATTCGACTTGGAATACCTTTGAAATACCAAATATGTGTTACAGGTGCAGCAAGTTCAATATGACCCATGCGTTCTCTGCGTACTTTTGACTTTGTAACTTCAACCCCACAGCGATCACAAACTACGCCTTTATAACGTACGCGTTTGTATTTACCACAATGACATTCCCAGTCCTTTTGTGGTCCGAAAATGCGCTCACAAAACAAGCCATCTTTTTCTGGTTTTAATGTACGATAGTTAATTGTTTCTGGTTTTTTTACTTCTCCGTATGACCAAGAACGAATTTTATCTGGCGACGCCAAACCTATTTTCATATACTCAAAATTATTTACATCTAACAAGGGGCCTACCTCCCTTTAATTGGTTGGCTTGATGTCCCACATCCAAGCCAACCCCACTGCTATGTTCTAATAATTATTTTATCAAAGTTGATTAATTACCTTCTAATTCCAAGTTCAGCTTGCTTGCTGCTTGGATATCTTCTTCTTCTAACTCACGTAAATCAATTTCTGATTTATCACTCGCTAGCATTTTAACGTCCATACCTAAGCTTTGTAGTTCTTTAATCAATACTTTAAATGATTCCGGAACACCTGGTTGTGGTACGTTCTCGCCTTTAACAATCGCTTCATATGTTTTCACACGTCCGACAATATCATCGGATTTAACTGTCAAGATTTCTTGTAATGTATATGCTGCACCGTATGCTTCAAGTGCCCACACTTCCATCTCTCCGAAACGTTGTCCACCAAATTGTGCTTTACCACCAAGCGGCTGCTGAGTAACGAGTGAGTAAGGTCCAGTAGATCGTGCGTGAATTTTTTCATCAACTAAGTGGTGGAGTTTCAACATATACATTGAACCGACAGTCACTTCTTCTGAGAATGCTTCACCAGTAATACCGTCGAAAAGTGTCGTCTTACCTGAACGATCAAGCTCAGCAAGATCAAACATTTCTTCAATATCTTTCTCTGTAGCACCATCAAAAGTTGGAGATGAGAAACGAACACCAGTTTGTAGTTTTTCAGCTAGTTCACGAACCTGAACATCTGAAGCTTTCTTCAACCAAGCGTCTGCGTCTGAAGATTTATAGATCTTACTGATAAGATCTTTAATTCTGTTCAGATCCATCTGCTCTTCCATCATGTAACGAATCTTGTCTCCAAGTCCGCGACCTGCCCAACCTAAGTGAAGCTCAAAGAGCTGACCGATGTTCATACGTGATGGAACCCCTAGTGGATTCAATACGATTTCAACCGGAGTACCGTCGGCCATATATGGCATGTCTTCTAGAGGAAGAACGCGTGAGATAACACCTTTGTTACCGTGACGACCCGCCATTTTATCACCAGCTTGAAGCTTACGCTTAATAGCAATGTAAACGACGACTTTCTTGATAACACCAGGAGGAAGCTCATCACCTTTGTGAAGTTTAGCAATCTCTTCGTTCGCTTTCGCACGTACTCTATTGATACGGTTACGAATATCTGCGAAGTATTCAGAAAGTTTTTCTTCAAGATCAGCTTTGAGTGGAAGGTAACCAATCAACTCGAAAGGAATTGAGTAGAGAACTTCTTCAGTGATCTTAGTACCTTTCTTCAATAGTTCAGATGAACCATCTTCAGAAACGAGTTTGTCTTCAGTAGTAGCACCACCGAGCATGTCAGCGATCTTACGAA
>JBKJSV010000076.1:0-12880 GCA_046595755.1 Candidatus Doudnaibacteriota bacterium
TCGGCTTGAGCTCCTCGAAGGGCACCTCGACGGTCAGCTTGGCCCTGGTCGGGCTCAAGGTCTCGACGGCGCTCTTCACAGGCTTTTCTCCTCGTTCGGGTGGGTCGGGTGGGTCGGGTCGTTCCGTCGGGGCGACAGGACTCGAACCTGCGGTCTCCTGCTCCCAAAGCAGGCGCGCTAGCCACTACGCTACGCCCCGCCAAGGGGTCCACTGGCGCACCGGTTGACCCCTTGGAGCGGATGGCGGGAATCGAACCCGCGTCATCAGTTTGGAAAACTGAGATAATAGCCATTATACGATACCCGCAAAGGTATATTTCTAATCAAATTGCCACAAAATGATAGCATGGTAAAAGTAATTTGTCTAAGTTACTTTAAAGGTAGATAATGCGTAATATATGGTTGGTAGTTCTTTAAAATATCGTTGCAACTGAAATTGACATATGAACTGTTTCATCCTATAATCCTTCTATATGAATTGTGGTCTTTTACCTTATCCACATCGTTAGCAATTGAATAAGAACACAGAAGATTATCACTAAAACATTAAACACTCAGGTTTAAACGATTTTGGTGCCAATCTCCTGGTTTCTTTTATATTCTCATGAGTTTATGAGAAGCCCGGAAAACTCTGTAACAGTATGTAAATACTGGCGTCAGAGAGTACGTGATGAAATAAACTTGCTGGCCTAACTGTTTCTTTGACTTAATCATTAAAGGATGGGTCGATCGGGTAGGAAAAGGCAATGTTTATTATTCGCCGCTACGCTCTTTATATAGGGAGCCGGTAGCAAGAAATAAATTAATTAAGTTTTTCTAGCACCAACTTAATTGATTGTCGCATATGAACAATTAATTATGTCGCTAGAAAACGGAGTAAAAAATGTCTAAAACTTTAGCAAAGAAAGCCTTTGCTGTAGCTTCTAGCTCCGCCTTGGTACTTGCATCTTTTGCATCTCTTGCAGTAGCTGCTCCTCACCAAGCCGGTAGTAACGTTCTTTCGAACGGTACAGTGTACTTTGTCTCCCCAGAGGGTACTCTTAGAGGTTACACATCAGAAGGTGCTTTCCTTTCTTACGGCGTAAACAGCTGGAGCAAGGTAGTACCTGCAACTGCTGAAGACTTGGCTTTACCAAGAGGTACCAACTACATCCCTCCTATGGATGGATCGTTGATCAATGACAATGGCACAATCTGGGTCATGTCTAATGGTCAAAGAGCTGGTATAACAACTATGGCTGTTTTCAACGGCCTTGGTTATAAACTAAGCAATGTTTTGGTGGGTGATACATCCTTCATGAGCATGGCTGCAGTTTTAAATTCAGCAAGCCAACAGCACCCAGTGGGCGCTTTGGTTAACTTAAACGGAACAATCTTCTTGATGACACCATCAGGAAGAATGGGAATCCCTTCAGAATCAGTATTTAATTCTTGGGGTTATTCTTTTGCAAAAGTAGTTCCAGCAAATGCTGCTGACGCTGCTGTTGCTTTCAATTCTGGTATCATGCCAGCCTTCACAATGGGCAGACTTAGCCCATATGACGGTGTAAGTGGTACTCAACCATTGCCTTCAACAGGTAATGTTTCTGTAAGCGTAGCTTCTTCAAATCCAGCTTCTACAACTTTGGTTGTAAACCAATCTCAAGCAAACTTGGGCGAATTTACCTTCTATGGTAACGGCGTCGTAACTAACGTTAACCTAAAGAGAGTCGGCGTTTCTGCTGATACTACTTTAGCTAATGTTTTCTTGTTTGACGGTGCACAAAGAATTACCGATGCTTCTTCAGTTTCATCTGGAAGCGTAGTTAACTTCTCTGCATCAAATGGTTTGTTTACAGTAAATGGTTCAAAAACCATCACTGTAAAAGCTGATTTGGCTGGCACAGCAGGTGAAACTGTTGGTGTTCAGTTAGTTTCTGCTATGACTGGTTCTACTGCTGTAAGCGGTACTCCAGTTAGCGGAAACATCAACACAATCGCAGGTGCGACTCTTGCTGGTGTTTCTATTGCTTCTGCAACTGGTTCTGGTAACACAGATCCTGGTACAGATATCAATGTATGGCAGGGTTCTCTTACAGTTGGAACAAGAGATGTATTGATGACTCGTTTAGCATTGCGCCAGGTTGGTTCAATCTTAAACTCTGATATCAAGAACTTCAAATTGTTCGCTGACGGCGTACAAGTAGCTACAAGCGCAAGCTTGGATGCTAATGGTTACGTAACATTCAGCATGAGCAAAGCTTTGACAACTGGTACACGCGTTCTTAAAGTAACTGCTGATATAATCGGTGGTTCTGGTAGAACAGTACAGTTATCTCTACGTGGCGCTTATGACATTACTGTTACTGACACTCAGTACAATGCAAACCCAGCAGTTTCTGGTACATTCCCATTCGGCCCAGCTTCATTTACAGTTAACTCTGGAACTTTGACAACAGTGAAAGCTGTTGACTCTCAGTCTCTAAATGTTACTGTTGGTGGTTCTGATGTTTCCGTAGGTAAATGGACAATGACTGCATACGGCGAGCCAGTTAAAGTGGAAACTTTGACTGTAGGCGTTGACACAAACGGGACAGATGCTGATGTAACATTCAGAAATGTTCGCGTATTGGTAAACGGTTCTCAAGTTGGAAGCACAACAAGCGTTGCAGCTGTTAACACATATGCAACTGGTACTTCCTACACAACAAACTTCACTGTAAATCCTGGAACTCCAGCTACAGTTGAAGTACGTGCTGATATGTTTGACAATGAAGCTACAAACGATATTGCTGCTTTGACAACAACAAGTGCTCAATTCGCTTTGGTTGCAGGTTCTGCAAATGGTAGACCACAAGTTTCTTTGGGTACCATCAACGTTCCTACATCTTCTGTAGCTGCTAATACCCTAACAATTTCTAGCGGAACTGTTAGCGTAGCTCAAACTTCTAACTATGGTGCACAAACAGTTGTAGTTCCTCAAACTGCTTACAAGATTGGATCTTTCGTAGTGACAGGTAACAGCACAGAAGCTGTTAACTTGAACACAATTTACGTTGGATTCACAGCTGGTAGCACAGTTACTGAAGCTACAGATTTGTCTGATTTGTATGTCAAATACGGCAGCAATCAAACATCTGTTAAGGGTTCAGTTAGCTCTACAATATTAAACGGCAACTCTTGGTCAGTTAACATCCCATTGGCTGTTAATGAAACTATGCAGTTCGACGTTTATGCAACATTAGCTTCTTCTGTAAGCACAAACGCTATTATTACTACATTGGCTGTAGCAGGTATCACAGCTCAATCTGGTACAACAGTGTACGCTGACAGCGTTGCTAACACTTCCCTAGATGCTGGATTCACCGGTCAAACAATTACTGGTGGTACAGGATCTATCACAGCTACTCTTGATGCTTCTTCTCCTGTTTCCAAAATCGTTGATGATTCTGGAACTGTAGATTCAGCTGCATTCAAGTTTGCTGCTGTAAATGATGCTTACACAATTACAGATGCAACAGTAACAATTACTAATGCTTCTGCTATTCAAACTGTAAGCCTAGTTGATAACGGCGTAGTAGTAGCTTCTAAACCAGGCGCTACATCCGTTACCTTCAGTGGTATGAACATTGCTGCTGGCGCTAATGCTAATAAAGTGTTAACAGTCAGATTGACAATGTCCCCAGTTGGAGTAGGTGCAGGAACAACAGGTTCTGCACTTCTGACAACTTTGACAGCTGCAACAGCTAGAAATTCTAATGGAACTTCTGCTGCTGTAACTGAAAGCGATCCTGCAGGAAACGCTATGTATGTTTACAAAGCGATCCCTACAGTTTCTAACCTAACATTGCCTTCAAGCTTGTTGGGAACAGGTACACAAACAATTGCTAAGGTGTCCATCTCTTCTGGTGGTTCTGGAACAGTTGGTTGGAAGAAAGTTATCTTCACAGTAAACAAAACTGGTCGTGTTACGACTGGTCCTGATCTTGCTGGTGGTACCGTATGGGATGCTGATAGCAACACTCAGATTGCTGGTGTAGCTACTCATGCCACAACCGCTGCTGCTGACGCTGCTGGTACGATTTCTTTCGTAGCAACAAACGAGCAGGAAATCAGTGGTGCTAAGAATTACGAATTACGTGCAACTGTTACTGGAACTCTAGCAACAGGTGATAACGTTAACGTAAACATTGCTCAGCCTTCAAGCTACGTAGCGCCTGCTGCTTACGCAACAGTTGCTGCTACAGCAGCTTCGTTTGTCTGGTCTGATCAAGCAGCTGCTTCTCACGATGCAACTACTCTTGATTGGAACAATGGTTTCCTAGTTAAGAATTTGCCAACAAACTCGCAAACTCTAACTAAGTAACATCTTGGTGAACTTTGCTAGAAGTCTAAACTAGTGCAAAACCGCTCCTCGAAAGGGGGGCGGTTTTGTTTTGGGAAAATAGCTCATTTATGCTATAATAAATTCATAAAAGTTCTGTAAGGCAGCGAAAAAGAAACAAACACTAAATGATTTCATCCCAAGTTTTAGAAAAGTTTTTACTGGATACCAAGCTGGTTGAAGAAAAACAGCTTGAGTTGTTAAAAAAAGAAGCCCAAGCCCAGAAAACAGATCTGGAAGATTTATTATTGGAAAAGGGTATAGTTAACGACGAACAGATTTTAAACTTTAAGGGGCAAATTATGAATGCCCAAGTTATCGACCTGCATAACATCGAATTTTCTCCGGACGTGTTGAACATGATACCGGAACCAATTGCTCGCAGGCATATGATAATCGCGTTTGCTAAAGATAAGGAGTACCTTAGCTTGGCGATGTACGATCCGGAAGATCTGCAAACTAAGGAGTTCATAAAAAAGAAGACCGGACTGGCTATAAGAACCTATATTTCTTCCAAAAGAAGTATAGATTTTGGTTTAACGAAGTACCACAGCAGTATTGAAACCGAGTTCACTAATCTGTTAAAAGACGGCGGAATCACGTCGGGGAAAACCGACGCGGATATCAACGAAGCCTTAAAGAAAATGGCTGAACAGATTCCTGTTATTAGAGTAGTCGATACGCTCCTAGAATATGCGGTATTTGAAAAGGCTTCGGACATTCACATTGAACCAGAGGAAGAAAAAGTCGTGGTTCGGTATCGTATTGACGGTATTTTGCACGAAGTTATGACGCTTCCAAAAGTTATTCAGGGGGCTATAGTAGCGCGTATAAAAGTGCTGTCTAATTTAAAGATCGACGAGCATCGTTTGCCACAAGACGGCCGTTTTAAACTTGAAAAAGCGGAATACAATATTTCTTTCCGTGTATCTACGATTCCAATTTTTGACGGAGAAAAAGTGGTAATGCGTTTGTTGGATGAAACAGCTAAAGCGTTAACCCTGGAGCAACTTGGTTTTCAGCGTGCGAATCTGGCTATTATTAAGAACAATATCAAGAAACCTCACGGAGCTTTGCTGGTTACTGGACCGACTGGTTCGGGTAAATCAACGACCTTGTATTCGGTTTTATCGATGCTGAATAATAAAAATGTAAATATTTCTACAATCGAAGATCCGGTGGAATATCGAATGGTAGGCGTTAATCAGATGCAGGTTAGTCCGAAAATTGGTTTAACATTTGCCATGGGTTTAAGGGCTTTGCTTCGTCAAGATCCGAACGTGATAATGATCGGGGAAATCCGCGACCAAGAGACCGCAGAAGAGGCTATCCACGCTGCTATGACAGGGCACATTGTCCTTTCGACATTGCACACAAATAGCGCCGCAGGCGCCCTGCCTCGTTTATTGGACATGAGTATTGAGCCGTACTTAATAGCTTCTACAGTTAACGCTGTTGTTGCTCAGCGCTTGGTGCGTATGATCTGTCCAGATTGCATTCAAAGCATGAAAGTTGATGAAGAAATTCTTAAAAATATCGCGATTTTCAATTTAGATAAGTTGATGAAGGTTATGATCCGAGAGGGCGCTATCTCTGATAAACTTAAATCGATTAGCGAGTTAACTTTTTATAAGGGTGCTGGATGTTCAAAGTGTTCCCATACCGGTTATCGTGGGCGTTTGGGTATCCACGAGGTTTTGGAAGTAACCCCAGAAATCCAGGCGTTAATTGTGACTAGGGCAACCAGCCAATTAATTCAAGATAAAGCCGAAGAGCAAGGTATGATTTTAATGTGGGAAGACGGGTTCATTAAGGCAACTCTAGGTAGTACCACCATTGATGAAATCTTAAGAGTTTCTCGAGAATAGTATGAAATTTAAATACACCGCAATCAACAAAGAGGGTTTGAATATCGAAGAGACGATAGAAGCCGCTTCGTACCATGAAGCAGTTAACACGTTACATCAAAAGGGTTTGATCCCGACTGATATTCAAGAAGCGAAGATAAATCCAGTTCAAGTTTTTTTGAACAAATTTTCTACTGTTAGTTTGCAGGACAAGATTTTGTTTGTGCAGAATTTATCTATTATGTTAAAAGCCGGTATTCCCTTAACCAAGGGGGTGAGAATTCTTGCAAACCAAGCAAAGAATCCAAAGCTGCGCATGATTTTAACAGATATTTATAATGATATTGAGTCCGGTAAAAGTATGGCCGAGGCATTGGAAAAGTACCCATCGGTTTTTAAAAATATTTTTATTAGTATGTTCAAGGTTGGTGAAATGTCTGGGTCATTGGATAAAAGCTTGGAGCAGCTCGGTATTCAACTGCAACGGGAACATGAGTTGGCTAGTAAAACTAAAGGCGCGATGATTTATCCTGCGGTAGTAGTTTTTGCGATTGTGATTGTCGGTGTTTTGATGTCTATTTTCGTCTTGCCCTCTTTGATAGGTATTTTTAAAGACTCTGATATACCCTTGCCTTTTATGACCAGGGTCGTAATCGCTTTTGTTGATTTTATGTCGGAACAAACCTTACTGGCATTAGGTATCATTATGCTAGTTGTTGGAGGAGTGATAACTGTTTTAAAAACCGAAGTCGGTATGGCAGCTTTTGACAAGGTTCTTTTAAGAGCTCCAATTTTTGGTGATATTTCAAAAAAAATAAATATGGCTAGATTCTCTCGAACGATGAGTTCAATGCTTAAATCTGGTACTCCTATTCTGGAATGTCTAAGTATTTCCGCTGATTCAATGGGGAACACTCAGTATCGGGATGCGATTAAGGACATTGCAAAAGAAGTTCGGGTCGGTAAAAGCCTGACAGCTTCTCTGATGAAATACCCAAAATTATTTGATTACATTGTTACCCAAATGGTTGGAGTAGGAGAGGAGTCTGGAAATGTTGAAACGATTCTTGGGGAAATGGCTCAGCACTATGAAGAGGAAGTTGATGACACAATGAGAAATATGTCCTCGATTATCGAACCGGTCATGATCCTTGTAATTGGAGGTGTCGTTGGTGTTTTGGCGGTGGCTTTGATAAGCCCAATCTATAGCTTAACTCAAGCGGGGGGCGGTTAATGTTTAATTTCAGATCACACAACAAAAAACAAAAAGGATTCTCAATAATCGAAGTGGTGGTGTCTTTGTTTATACTCGGCGTAGTTCTATTGGTTTACGCCGCAGCAAATAATACCTTGATTTTAAACAGAATCGCGAAACACCAGCAGTTAGCTTATCGTATCGCTGCCAATAAAATGGAATCCTTAAGGTCCGCGGGATACATAAGTTTGCCAGCAACCAGCACTTTTACCGATCCTTTGTTTACTAATTTGCCAACTGCTTCTGGAAACATTGAGGTTACTGTATATGACACTAAAACAAAGGAAGTTACAGTTACGGTTACATGGCGTGAACAGGGGACAGCGGTGGATAAGCGCTCTACTGTCACGACTTTAATTACCCAAGGGGGGCTAGGACAATGATTAATCTACCCGAGAAGCAAAAAGCTTTTACTTTAGTGGAGATAGTAGTGGTGATGGGCTTATTAGTTTTGATGCTTGTTGGGCTCATGGCTTTATTTACCAGCCATAATAAAATTTACAACTACGAAACAGCTTTAATTAAAGCGACCGGTTCTGCAAGAACTGTTATGAATGAAATTTCCAAGCATGCATTGCAAGGCTATCGAGTGGTCGCTTCTCAAACTGTTAATGGTACGGCCTATACTTCTAGTTCGACTACAGTGATATTTCAAATCCCAACTTTTAATTCCTCCGGAACTGCAATCGCTAACACCTATGACTACGCGGCATTCTCATTAAGTGGTAATACGCTTACAGAAGACTTTCAGTCTGGAGCTGGCGGTACCAAGCCCTCCATCACGAAAGCTTTAAGTAGTTCTGTTTCTGCACTGACTATCACCTATGATAATGCCACCTGGACAGCTGTTAAAAAAGTCTCTGTCGACTTAACAACATCTGAAACATATCGTGCTCAAACAATAACCCAACGTCTAAATGAGCAGTATCGACTTAGAAATTATTAAGTTTTAAAATGATGTTCCGAGAAATAAAACAGACCTCAAAAACCAAAGAAAAAGGAGTAATACTTTTAATTTCTATCATTCTTTTAGGGATACTCTTAACAATGTCTAGTGCTTTGGTCGGTTACACTGCTTTGCAAGTGAAGGGAGAGCGTCAAACGTTGGCTCAAGGGCAAGCCTTAGCACTTGCCGAAGCCGGGATAGATAAGGCTATTAGTAATATAAACACTGACCCATCCTACAATGGCGAAACCGGTACAATGTTGGGCAACGGAGAATTTTCTGTGACGGTGAGTACCATTGATAGTAGTAATAAGCAAATAACAGCCACGGGATACGTTCCTGACTCCACCAATCCAGTAGCTACCAGAATTGTTAAAGTAGGAGTCGATTTAAACACTAGCTCAGTCTCATTTAACTTTGGTGTTCAGGTTGGAGCGGGGGGTCTAAGTATGTCTAACAATTCTCAGGTAAATGGAAATGTTTTTTCAAATGGAAATATCAGCGGGACAGGTGTCGTGACAGGTAGCGCTACGGTTGCAGGCGGTACCGCAACTGCAGCAGATCAGTCTTGGTCAACGCAGAACGGTGATTCTTTGCTAGGAAATAGTTCTGCTAGAAGCGATATGGCTCAAAGCTTTGTACCAAGTACCAGCAATGTTTTAAATAAAGTCAGTTTATACATTAAGAAAGTTGGCAGCCCTACGAATATAACTGTTAGAATTTTGAGTAATAGTGGTAGTTCGCCAACTAAAACTACCTTGGCAACTGGAACGATGTCTTCTTCGAATGTTACAGGGACATATGGTTTTATCGATGCTAGTTTTGCTAGTGCGCCTACTTTGGTAGCCGGTACAACCTATTGGATACTCTTAGACGCGTCTGTTAATGCATCCAATTATTTTGTTTGGGGTTATGATACGGCTGGTGGCTACACTAGTGGTAACGGTAAGTACAGTGCTAATTGGAACGCTAATACTCCGGTTTGGAATGATGTTGGTGGGGATTTGAATTTCCAAGCCTGGATGGGAGGAGTGGTTACTTCGTTGTCTGGAGTCACGGTAAACGGAACCGCGCGCGCCAACACAATGACAGGTTGTACAGTGCTAGGTGATGCGCATTATGCCACCACCAATACATGTGCTGTGGGCGGTGCTACATATTCCGGCCAGCCGGACTCTGCTCCTCAGGCGATGCCGATTTCAAGCGCACAAATAAGCAATTGGAAACAAACCGCCGAAGCAGGCGGAGTTATTACCGGAAACTACACAATAAGCACCGGCACTACGACACTCGGTCCGATAAAAATAGTTGGTAATTTAACAGTTAATTCTACTTTGAATTTAACCGGTCCTGTTTGGGTAGAAGGCGATATTACTTTCGATAATAGCGCGATTTTAACAATAGATCCTAGTTTGGGCGGAACAGGAACAGTGTTATTGGCCGATAACCCAGCAAACATGACAGGTAGTGGATATATAAATTTGCTTAATAACGTTACATTGTCTGGTAATGGAAACGCTGGTAGTTTCCCCTTGGTGATCAGTACTAAAAGTTCTGGCACCGCAATTAATTTGAGTAATAATGTCAGTGGCGGAATTTTTTACTCGGCAAATGGGGTTATCGATGTTTCTAATAATGTGACAGCGCAACAACTTACGGGTTATTCCATCAGTCTAAGTAATAATGCTATAATTAATTACACAAGTGGATTGGCGAGCGCGGGATTTTCTAACGGTCCAGGGGGTTCCTGGCAATTTACACCCGGCACTTATTTTATTAGCAAATAAAAAATGTTTGATCTTTGGAAACAAAAACAAAACGCCTTCGGTCTAGATCTAAGTGATATTTCCGTAAAGGTGACACAACTGGAAAAAACTTCTAGCGGCTTTAAGATTTTAGGCTTTTCTGATTACAGTATTCCAAAAGGCGTTGTTGTAAATGATATTGTAATGAACGAAGACGCGCTAAAAAGTCATATTAAAAATATGTTTGCGCATTTAGATTACGGTAAAATGTACGGTAATCAAATCGTCGCCTCGATACCTGAGTCGAAAGCTTTCGTACGTGTTTTACAGATACCCAAAATGAGTGAGGAGCAAGCTGTTAATGCCGTGCCCTTTGAGGCGGAGCAGTACATTCCGATACCCTTAGATCAGGCTTATTTGGACTGGCAAATTATTGGAGAAAAGAACGATAAGTTAGATGTTTTGGTTACGGCTACTCCTAAGGATTATGTCGATAATCTTTTAAGAATATATAAGAGCTTGGATTTAAGGCCGGTGGCTTTTGAAGTAGAATCGGCTGCTTGTGCGCGAGCATTAATTTCCCCTGAACTAAAGAGCAAGAATGTCCTTATTCTGGATATGGATACTTTTAGAACAAGTTTGATAGTTTTAGAAAAAGGCAACTTACAATTTACCTCGTCTGTGCCAATAGCGGGGGATGCTTTCACTCAAAGTGTCAGTAAAGGTTTAACCATTTCTGCAGAGGAAGCCGAAAAGATTAAAAGAACAATTGGTCTAGATGACAGTAAAGAGCACCAAAATGTAAAAGCTGCCTTAGCAACAGTGGTGGATAATCTTCTAATTGAAGTTAGAAATATCATCAAATTCCATGATGAGCACAGCACCGAAAAGATTAACCAAATAATGCTATGTGGCGGCACTTCTAAGCTATCACATATTACCAGCTACATGTATCAAAAGCTGGTGGATTTAGATCATATTGATATTGTTTTGGGTAACCCTTGGGTTAACATTTTTAATCCAAATTCCAAAGATAAAAAGGCGGCACCCCTTTCCCGTGAGGATTCATTAAGTTACACAACCGCAATTGGATTAGCCATGCGGGCTTTGGAGATTAAATAATGAGAGTAATTAACTTACTTCCTTTAGCGGAGCAGCGGGCTATAAAGCAGGAGACTTTATTTCGATCTTTTCGAAAGTTTTTATTCTTTTCTTTGACGACATACATCCTGATAATCGCTATTCTATTCGGCTGGAAGTTCTATTTGCAGTCTACTTTAGTAGGAGTGGATGTTGATATCAAAAAGAATCAGGCGATAGTGGATAGTCAGGATAACAATGCCATTCGCCAAGCCGTTCAGAAAAGCAACAACACAGTAGTTGATTACTTGAATTTTACTGCCACTAATCCCAAATGGACTAACGTATTAAATGAACTTGCGGAAATAGTCCCAAGTGATGTTATTCTAACTTCACTAGTTGCTAACACTAAAACCGGGAAAATCGATATCTTAGGAGTTGGATTAACTAGAGATGCGGTTTTAACCTTGAGATCTAATATTGCTGCCTCAAAGACTTTTAAGAATATAAATTTGCCATTAGAGAATTTACAAAAACCAAATAACGTTGTTTTTAGCTATACTTTTTATTTGGCGGAAGGAGCTATAAAGTAATGGCACCTTTGAAAAAAATATATATTACAGCTGCAATTTGGGCGGGTTTAACCGGTCTGGTTTTGGGCGTAGTTGTGCCGAAACAGCAAAAAGGTTTGGTGACCTTGCAGGAAAGCAACGCCGACCAAATAGATAAACTTAAGGATTTGCGAGAGCAAGTGAAAACTTTGCAGAAGATCCAAGAAGATCTGGCCAAAGTAGAGCAGCAGGAGGTTAAGCCGAACGACTTTTTTACCGGAGACACTCGTTTAGTAAATGAAATTAAAACTATTGAACTATTCGCTTTGAAAAGTAATTTATTGGAAACTTTAACGATCAGCGGAACGGCTGATAAAGCGACAGCTGTGCAAAGTCTTTCAGGCTTAGCACAGATCCCTTACTCCATTTCTTTACAAGGATCTTTTCCGAATGTAGTGAAGTTTATAAAGTATTTGGAGAACGCATATTTTATTTCCCCTGTTAATGCTCTGAGTGTAACTTATTCAGAGCAAGGCTCTGTTAAAGCGACAGTGCTGACAAACTTTTATCTTTATAAATAATGAAATTCTTACCTAAAAAATTAAATCTATTTTCCATATTCCTAGTCGTTTTAAATCTTGGATTTTTCGCATTGATCGCCTACGAAGGGTACTCTTTATATAATCTTTACAATACTCTTAACGTTCGGGAGTATGAGGATGTGACTAAGCGTGCTGTGCGGATAGACTTTGGTACTTTGGATAAGGCCGCCGAGCGCTATAAAACAGCTCAAGGTTTTGAGATTCCACCTTTGGCTCCGGAGGCTCCCCAGCCAAAGGATCCATTTGCTAACAACGTACCTGTGCCGACCGCTAGGTAGGCTTGAAATTATCTCCGGAATCTGGTAGTATTTAGTGCACGACGAGCGCCCGTAGCTCAACTGGATAGAGTGTGTGGCTTCGGACCACAAGGTTGTAGGTTCGACTCCTGCCGGGCGCACCATCGGTCTTCTACACCTGCGACTAGGGTCGGTAGCTCAGTTGGTAGAGCAGTTGACTCTTAATCAATTGGTCGTGGGTTCGAATCCCACCCG
>JBKJSV010000083.1:0-3275 GCA_046595755.1 Candidatus Doudnaibacteriota bacterium
CAGAGGGTAGTGTTGATGGTAAGCCAAGTTATATCTTAACCGCAAATCAGTTTGCCGTGACCATTTCTCAGTCCCCACTAGAGGTAAGTATCGAACTTGTTTCTAATGGCAACTCCAGTGAGTCTGCGGCGTTTGTTAGTCCTGGGGATAATTTACAGTATAAGTTAAGTTACAAAAATAATGGATCAGATCCAGCGCGCGGGGTAATAATAGATGCGGTGCTGAATGGCGAAGCGTTAGATTACACGTCGATCAATGCTTCTGGGGCTAATATTCAAGCAAATGTTATTACTTGGGATGCGTCTGGGCAGGATGATTTAGAATCTGTTGGCTCGGGTAAGGGTGGAGAATTAATATTCTCAGTCCAAGTGAAAAGTCCTGCGACACGTGGTGCTGCTAAAAATATGACTGTTTCCGCGAAACCTGACATAAGGAGTTCGGATTTTAGCCAACCGTTTTTTGGTAAAGAGTTGGTTTATAAAGTTCAAACCCAACTTGATATAACTAAAGCCGTAACTTACAGTAGTGGTTCAATGCCGCCAAGAGTGGGACAAGCGACGACCTATTTTGTGATAATTTCTTTGAAAAATCAAACAAATGATGTTATTGATAGTAAAATGACCTTTAATCTGCCAAGTGCAACAGCGTTTGACACTTCTTCGGTGAATTCAGAAGAAAGAGCAAATGTTACTTATGATGCCAACACAAAAAAAATTACTTGGAACACAGGGCGAGTCGCGGCTCATTCTGGCAGTTTCGTGCCTCAAAGGAAATTACAGTTTAGCGTGACAATTAACCCGGGCGTGACTTTATTGAATCAGCCGGTCACTTTGGTAAATAATATTAAATTTAATGGTGTCGACGAATTTACTACAGGAAAAATTGTTCTTACTGAAGATCCAATTTCCACAACCGATGAACCATCGGGTGAAGGCGTAGTTCAATAGTAAAAAATAAAACATGCCCGAAAGATCTTTTAATCCTGAGCAGTTTAGGCCAGCTGAGCCAGAGCCATTGCCTGAACAGACTCCGGAAACAACAGTCCCGATTTCAGAGCCAAATAAAGAAGAGAAGCATGTAGGCCCTTCATTTGCTCGTAAAGCTCGTAGAGTCGCTCTAGGTGCTATGTTAGCTGTTGGGTCATTAGGAAGCGAAGCTAGGGCGAATATTGCTCCTGAGGATGCTCACGACAACACGACCGTATCAGTTTTAGAACAGCAGGGGAAAGCCAAGAAAAGGAAAGCAAAGTCTATACAAGGATCGACAAATAAAAAACGTCAGAAGCCCGCTGTGCGAACTAGACAAGGTGGGAGGCCTCGTGAATTAAATGCTAGTATTGATAAGGGTTTGGACAAAGAAGAGGCGGCAGCTAATAAGTTTAAAATACCTTTCCTTAATGACACCAACGTTGTAAAGCGTTTAATCCGAGAAGGTCAGTTACGGAGGGTACCAGAACAGGGTAAAGGATTTTTCATCGACTCACAGATCGGTAAAGGTAATGGGAGGGACAAGCGCTATGTTTACCCGAGCCTAGAATTACTTAAGCAGGTTGCTCCCTACACATTAAATTTTATAACGACATTGGGCGCAGATTTTGACCGAGCTTTCCCGGGGCAGCGGTTGAAACTAACATCCTTGGACCGTACGTTGGATCGACATCGACAAATTGCGAGCACTGAGCCAAATGCCGCTAAAAATGGCCGCTCTACTCATATTAGGGCTGGCTCAACTTTTGATTTCAGCAGAATTGGATTGTCCGCCAGCGAAACTGTTTGGATAAGAAAATATCTGGTGAATCTAGAAAAAGAAGGTAAGATTCACGCGACAGAGGAAAGTAAGGCTTTTCATGTGATGGTATTACCTAGTCAGCAGTTTAGAGGTTTTATGGTTGAGAAAAAAGGCCAGGTTTCCCCTAGGGTTGTTCTTCAACCGGAACAATCACGAGTTTCCGAAAGGCAGGTTGCTGAGAGACCTGTCTCCCCAGAAATTAGACCTCGCGGGTATCCCACAAGAAGCTTAGAAGGTAGACATCTGGGTGGCTTGTACACAACCTATACGGGCATAAAAGGACGAGTCCCCAAGTATATAAATATTGATTTTGAGAGACAGTTAACCTTAGCGTGGAACGCAAAGATCAACCGAAAAGATTCCAATCCGCGAGTGGCGGCACTGCAAACAGTTAAGAAGGATCTTTTAGCTCGGTACGATGAGAAAACAGCTCGCCATGTTACCTTGGAAGAATATCAAAAAACTATTCAAGGTATTATTAAGGAGATGCGAGGGTCGATTGATTGGGTTATGCTAGGGCGTGAAAAGAGCCTCACACCTAAGCAGTTGGCTTTGCTCCAGGCGGTTGTAGGTAATTTAGATTGTAAAGACCTTGTGGCCTACTCTTTAACCGAGTTTATGCCCTCAAGAATTGGTTCCTTAAACGTTGAAGTCTTTGATTTTATGCTCAGGAATGCTGGCGAGGAATATACCCATAGTCTTCCAGCTATGTATGATGGCTTGATTTCCTTTGGCCCTTATCAAATGACTGATATAGCAATGCATGATAGGGCTAGCAACAGAGGTGCCTTAGTTACAGCCCGTGCGATTAGAAATCACGGTATTCCTCAGGCCGTCAAAGATATTCGCGGTAATACGCATCATCGTGTCGCTTTCGCTTTGGCGATAGATAATCTTGCGAATTTAATGGGGCGCTTAGATGATAAAAAAGAGCTTGAGATTTTCGCCCGTAATTGGCGTCAGCAACGTGATGGGTTGGTTCAATACATTGCTGTTGCCCACACTGCTACAAGCGCGGGATTAGGTATTGGTGAAAAGTGGGTTCAAGGGGGAATGGTGGCGCCACTAGAAAAATATACTTATGGACGCTACACCGACTATGCCCTTAAAACTAAAAATAACTTACCCGCATTGAGGGAAAGACAAAGTAAGAAAAACTAAAAAAATCCTCCGAATTCCGGAGGATTTTTTAATATATAAGACTTGTATTTTAATAGATGAAACCTTTGATTACGCTATCACCAACTGTAAGCCATCGCTTAGTTACTTTTCCTACACCAGCATAATTCATTTCTGAGATGTAGAATCTATTACCTTCGACTTTTTCTACGTAAGCAACGTGGCCGTATCTTCGGTTTTCATTTGTCGCCACAATCGCTCCAACTACTGGCTTATTACCGATTTTAGCGCCATGGGCCTTGGAATTTGCCAACCATCTATTAGCATTACCACCCCATGGTACTCCGTTTCTTTTTAATGAAGCGTAG
>JBKJSV010000066.1:0-3419 GCA_046595755.1 Candidatus Doudnaibacteriota bacterium
GAAGCAAGAGAACTATACTTTGATAGAAGTACTAACAATCTCAAAGATGAGTATTTGAAGTTACTTAGAGGTGCATCATCTAACATTTCCAGAACTCAAAGAATCTCTCCTGATTCAGCGAAGGCTATCCAGAATGTTGGCCGAACAATGTCAATGGTAGGTGAGCTTCTTAATGAATATCAAACTGGATATATAGAAGCTTGTCGATCTCTAGGCTCTTACTGGAATACAGGTATTATTTCAGAATCTAATTACGATTCATTCTTCTATCCTTTAAGCTACTACATCGTCTTAGACTATGCTGGTAATGAAGGAAAGACTGCTAGAATTGAAGGACCTTCTGGATCTACAGAAATTGATCTTTCAAGAACTCATTTTGATCCAAGATCAGCAGTAATTAAAAAGTATCTTCCTGATGCTGCTAACCAGAATCAAGACTTAATTACTCTTGCTGCTCAAACAAGAAAGCTTAAAGGAGCCTTAGATGTTCATGACGAAGCTGCTATTTACGGCAGTCTGGTAGATCTAAGAAAGCATTCTTCTTTTGGTAGACTATTAGGTGCATTCCCAACCTATCAAATTATCATCATCAATGAAGGTTTCTACTGGATGGCTGGTAATAAGAAGTTGTGGGATCAATACTATACTAGAACTGGTGTAGCTGAGATCGAAGTTTTTAAGAGTAGGTATTTGCCTGCTCATCAATGTACTATCACATTTAGTAATGCTTTCTATTCTTTAACTTCTTATGCATTACAAGAAGCTAAAGCACAAGATGCTGCAGTTAAAAATAGTAAAAGATTACGTGACTTAGTTGATCCATTAATTCCAACCTTAGATCCTAGTCTAAAGGATGTAACAGGTGTAGGAAACTTCTATTGGAAGACCTTAGGGGAGTTGACTAATCAATTATTGCTTAAGCAAATACCTGATGAGGTTGTTAGAATGTGGCAAAACAACCAATTAAAGCAGTTAGCTATTACAGCAGGTGCTCGTCTTCAAGTTAGAATGGGATATGGAAGTGATGCAGAATCACTTCCAGTTGTCTTTAATGGAACAGTTGTAGAAGCTCCAACGCAGCAAGGTTATGTTACTTTGATCTGTGCTGGTGATGGTGTTGAGCTAGAAAAACCCTGCACTACCAAATTAATTAAGAGTAATAATGGCTTTGCCTTCTCAAGCACAGGTTCATTTGGTATTGGCCTAGACCCTTCTACTATTGTCTTAGATAGTATTATTGGTGCGTCATTCTGGGATAACCTTTCTAATGGCTTGTTTAGAGTTAGAGACTGGTCTAACGGTATAGCTCACTTTGGTGATATTAGCTATGATGGAGTAAGACACTATTCAGGTGAAGTTGCTATAAATGTTTATAGCTCATCACCTTCTAAATTAGAAAACAATATTCCTTGGCATAAGAGATACTTTAACCTATCAGCCCTATACAATTATGACAACTCAAACTTGTTTAGTGTTGAAGTAGAAGAGCCTACTCCTTGGAAGGTTGTAGAAGTCTGTCGTCGAGCCTGCTTAGATTATGTAGCAGACTCTCTTCCTTTTGCAGCCAGATCAACTCTCTTCTTTGGTAAGTGGTGGTATCCTTACCATTATGATTACGATCCAAGCATCTCCAAGTTTGCTAACATGAACATCTACTCTTCTACCGGAGAATTACCTGAAATTGGATTTGGTGAAGAATCTGAAGTAACTAAGAGGGTTAAAGTTCTTAAGGAATCTAATAAGAACCCTAACGGAACTGGTGCTCCTGTTAAGCCAGCAGTTCCAGCCAAGCCAACCAAGAAGTTAGAGCTACCTCCTCATATTAAGAAGTTTGCTGAGAAGTGGTATCTTGCTGCTCCGATAGCTTACTTCGAAAAGTTCTATGAAGATTGGAAAGTTTATTACGAAGATGGAGCAATGGCTGTAATAACTGAAGTTGGTCCTGATCCTAGTATAACTCCTTATCCAGATCCAAATAGAAGGAATGGATATATAAAACTCAAATTACAAGAAGAGCAGGAAGCTAATAATAAGGTTGGTATTGTTGATCCATCCTTGGATAAAATGAAGGATGCGTATGATACTGAGTATGCTACTGCTGCTCCCAGTTCTGCTAGTCTGGAGAAAGCTCAATCACTTTACGGTATACCTTCTACAGATTATCTAGCTGACACTGAGAACTTAGTTCAGTACTTGAAGTGGAAGAATTATATGCAGTGCTATATTGCTTATAGTGGTATCAATCTCTTAGATGTTGATATCTCTGCTTCTTCTGAGAAAGTCATTACAGATGCTTACGGCTTACATAGGGAGAATGGTGCTTTAGGGCCCTCCTCACTAGTTAAGACAATTAACTACAGCGTAGACTCAGATATCCAACCAGGTCAAAGAAAGGCTATGGCTGTAGATACAGGTATCCTATTGACGGCTGTTCAGAAAGGATTCTCAAGGGTCATCTCTGAAGGCTTGTTTGGATGGATTCCAGTATTAGGTGATGCTATCAAGGAAACACCTACAACTTCTAACATCCAGAATGCAGTTGTTACAGCTTTAGTAGATCAAGTTAAAGAAATGTATCAGGGTTCGTTTACTATAACAGGCCAGCCCTCCCTCAAGCCAAGAGATTTAGTGCTATTAAATGATCACAAAACATCTTTAAAAGGTCCTGTCTTTGTTAAAGAATGTGTACATAGACTAAATGCCCAATCTGGTTTGATTACTATTATACGCCCAGATGCAGTAGTTCTACCTCATAGCTCTATTGTAGGTCAGCATATGATTACCTCTTTGATTGGTGGTATTCTTCCAAGACTAGGAGCTTTGTTTATCTATAAAGCTACGATGGCTACTATGTGGGGATTTATGAAGGGTAAGTTTGAATATCAAGCACACCTAAAAGGTATTCAAGGATACGCTGAATATCAGCAAGCTGTCAAAGCTATAGCTGAGCATAGAGAAACTCAGTTTGATAATGCTTATAAGTATGTTAAAGACTTTACTAATGATCACTTTATGAAGATTGAAGAGGAAATTGCTGCTGCAACTAACTTAGATGATCTCAAGAAAAGTAAATACTGGAATACAATTAAATGGGCTAAGGACGGTAATGAAGCTTTAGGAGATACATTAGGATTTGCTGTTGGTAAGAAAGAACTGGCAGCTAATGTAGAAGAGGCTTTGCTACAAGAAATAGATAGAGCTTATAACGCAAACGATATTAGAGAACTTAAATCTCTCATGAAGAATCACTTTAATGCTTCTATTCCAGAGGAAATTCTTAAAGTTGGTGATAATGAATTTATTAATAGCCTTCTTAAGTTTAATGCTACAGTAGAAGCTGAATTAGTTGATGAAATCAAAGATATAGTTAAAGGTAAAGTAGCTATTCCAGGGACATCTACGGATAGTCTTATTTTAGC
>JBKJSV010000057.1:0-5654 GCA_046595755.1 Candidatus Doudnaibacteriota bacterium
GCAATCGGAGCTAACTTGGCCATTAACAATGGCTCAGCAACCGCTACTTCAAAGTCAGTCTTTTCTGTTTCTTTAATCTTTTTGATCAGGTCTTCACCGCCAATAATCGCTGCTCCGGCATCTTTAGCCACCTTTTCGTTAGCTTCAGTTACGAAAGCTGCAATTCTTTTGGTTTTACCTGTGCCGTGTGGCAAAGTAATACTCCCGCGGACTGCTTGCTCAGTTTTTTTAGGATCAGTGCCTAAACGAATGTGAACTTCAATAGATCCCTTAAACTTTGTATTCGCTGTTTTCTTAGCTAATTCAATCGCTTCCTCTGGTGAATAGAATTTCTCTCGATCAACCAACTCTTTGTTCGCCTTTTGGCGCTTAGTTGCTTTTGCCATATCGTCCTTTCGACTTAGTGGTTTAACGTGCCGCTTACGCGACGCTCCCACACATTAATGAATTTAAATTAAACTTCTTTACGCGCTAACTTCCAGTGATACCAAAAGACTGGAGTTGCCACAATTATCATAGCTAGCGCTTGCGCGATTTCACGTTTACGCTGCTGAGCCTGGCTCTTTTTTTGGTACTCCTCTTCCCGTTTCTGAGATTCTTCATCGCAAACTTGAGCCTTTGAACCAGCTTCTACAGGCGCCATCATATCACAGCGTGGTCCATAGTAATATTCTTCAGCGTCAAAAGCTACTTTTAGCCCCATGTTAAGAAGCGTCACCGCCGCAATGATTAACATGACTAAAGCCACAAGAGATACCACGTAAAGATACAACTTTTTAATCCAAGGCATGATTTTTTTAATTAATGACTTCTACACCCATTGATCTCGCTGTGCCGGCAACAATTTTTTGCGCGGCTTCTAAATCGTTTGCGTTCAAATCCACCATTTTTCGTTCTGCAATTTCCTTTATTTGAGCTTTTGTAATTTTACCGACTTTAATTTTTAAAGGGTTTGCCGAACCTTTAGCCAACCCTATAGCTTTCATAATTAGAACAGAGGCTGGAGGAGTTTTTAGAATAAAGCTAAATGTGCGATCTTCATAAACAGTAACCACGGCCGGAACAGTGATGTCACCCATTGGAGCAGTTTTTTCGTTAAACTCTTTAGTAAACTGACCAATGTTTATTCCATGGGGTCCTAGCGCTGTACCAACTGGAGGTGCTGGAGTTGCCTTACCAGCTTGTAGTTGGATTTTAACTTCTGCTTTTATCTTCTTTGGAGCTGCCATTTCTTTGCTGTGGTAGCCGCTTTTTTAGAGACGACGAGATTCCGGTCGTAACCGGAAACAACCACCCTTTCTTTAGACAGGTTTTATTGACTGATTGTTAGTCTTAAACCCGCAATAATTGTTAAATATTCCTTATTTTACTGAGAATTTCTAAATAAATCAACTAGCTTCTTTTAACCTGCAGGAAGTCCAGTTCAACCGGGGTTTCGCGACCAAATATCGAAACCAAAACTTTTACTTTGCCCTTAGCCTCGTCAACGTCAGAGACCTTGCCCTCATATTCCTTAAACGGTCCATCCATAATTCTAACCAAATCTCCGGTTTGAAAGTCCACTTTGAACTTAGGCTCTTCCACTCCCATTCTCTTCTGTAAGAACTTTATTTCTTCTTCAGAAATTGGTGTTGGAATAGTTCCAGAACCTACGAACCCGGTCACGTTAGGAGTGTTTCTTACCACGTACCAAGAATCATCAGTAACGATCATTTCAACGATTACGTATCCAGGAAAAATTTTCTCTTCAACTGTAGACCGCTTTCCGTCTCTAATCTTTATCTTTTTTTCCTTAGGCACCACTACATCAAAAATTTTATCTTCCATCCCCATCGATTCGATACGTTGCTTTAAGTTAAACGCAACGCTATCTTCGTAACCAGAGTACGTATGTAAAACGTACCAGTGCTTTTCCCCTGTAACATGTTGTCGTGACATAGTTTGTTGTTACTAATTAAGCGCTAATGCCAGCGCAAGGATTATTAAAATTATTTCGAGAAAACCACCAATTTTTCTGTACTCTCTTTTTGCAACTGAAAGCCAATATCTCCAAAAGCCGCCTTCTTTAATGGTACTCTCCTCTAAATACTTTCTTTGGTAATAACTTTCACTAAAAGGGTAAAATTTCTTTGAGAAAGGCCATAACCACATTACTCCCCATTCGGAATCCAGAATAAAATGTGTCCACGATCCTACCCAAACCATCAACACTAACGCTTTAAAAAAAGGATCCGTTGCAATAAAGAATATCAACATCGCAGCCACAAACCAAACTAATGGAGCGTGTGTAAAAAATTTTCTGTGTGAGACTTTATCGTTTTCAATTTTAAAAGATTTTGTTTTTACGAATGCTGCGAAAAAATCCAAATCCGGAGCAAAGGAAAAAAACATTCCGATTAAACTTAAAAGTCTAAGGTCATCAACAGGAAGATTGTAATTTAAAGAACTTAGAACAAACTTTGCTGTAATATAACCGCCAGCAATGTGGCCAGGTGGCAACATTATTGATTGATTATTTTTGCCACAAGCTTTGTCAAACCAAGGTCTGCAGCACCTAAGATTACCGATAGAATAACCGAGAAAATCAAAACTGCAACCGTGTATTTAATAACTTGCTCTTTTGAAGGCCAAACTACCTTCATCAACTCAGCCTTAACTTCAGATAGAAATTCTATTGCTTTCGACATAAATTATCCGATGCTTAATTTTTTGGCTTTTTTAAAAGGCCCCGCAGGCCTTTTGATAACACGATTGTAGCACACTATATGGCGACTTAGCAACCCAATTTGTTAATACCCTTGACACATATACCTTAATATGGTATGCTATGAAGATTTCAACGGAGGAAACCAAAACCACAAACCTGCTACCCACACCAGGAGTATCGTGTCTAATAACCACTCAAGCATTCGCGGTAAGCTAGTTCTTGCCCTGTTACCATTTCTCCTCGCGCTGCTCTTAGCAGCAACAGTCGAAGGACAGCAACGGAGGTCCGAATCGCGTGCACCAATCCGGGTCTCGCACGAAGCCTACGGTGAGCTGGAGTTGAACAACCGTCATCAACCGACGGCGGACAGCTCCACGCTTTGGATCGAAGGCGTTTTCAAGGCCATGATCCCCTTACCGGACGACTACTCAAACCTGGACTGGGGAGTAAACTTTCTCGCACGACTCGATGCGGATCGCGGGGACGTCGCAATGGGCGGCACCCTCCTGTTTCCGGGATTCGAGTTTGGCGGCGGAAGCGGAATTACTTTGGTGTTCAACGATGTGCGGGAGTACGACCGCGGGCGGCCAACTAATGGCTTCTGCGTCAGTGGCGCCACTCGGGAGCAGTACCGATACAACACCGACCGCTGCTCTGTGAAAGCCGAATACATGCAGCGATTGTATGTACGGTCGTTCAACGAGAAAGTTTACTTCGATGCGGAGTTGCAGCATAGCACCGCCTATCGAAACTCGTTGAGCTTGCAACCCCTGTACTACGAAGATCTGTTCGCGGATCTCTACTACAGTGCGAAGTTGCTGATGGCCGCGACCGGACACCGCGAAGCTGGTCTTCAGATCGGACTAATCGTGGAACGTCATCTGGGATTTGGCTTTGCCGGCGAACTACGCTCCAAGCACTTTGACCTCATCGGCGCGGTCGCCCGCGACCCCGAGGAAAATCGGATGCGGGACCGGCTGAAAATCTCGATCGGAGGCCGCTGGAATTTGTGGAAGTAATCGAAGCATCAAAGCGAAACCGCTGCTCTCTGATAAAGGGGGTGGCGGTTTTTCTGTTTCGAGTGCTTGATTACAAAAGTCTCTCATGATATAGTGTCTAATAGTTCAAACGCCCAAGGGTCAACTTCACGGAGGAAGTATGGAGCGAATTGTCACCGGCAGCGCGGACGACCGCAAGTGCGTCCGGGCATGGATGATGCTCGGAATCGAGAGGTACCAGCCGCGCGAGATACACAACCCAATTCTGCAGGCTCAGGGTGATACCTGGGCTTGCACACCGCTGGGCGCAGTACTTCTCGGCTTTTGCGAGGGACCTGCAAAGGCAAGTGCATTGCTGGAAGAACTTCCCAGCGACGCAGACCCCGTACATGGACTTGCCCTTCGGCTGGGTGTCCATGTAGCGCTGGTGCAAGAGATACACGACCTCGGACAGGCCAAGCGCAACTGGGGCGAGATCTACCAGGCGATGCAGGACTCACCCGACGATGAATCCCCCATCACCGCGCTGGTCGATCACCACATCGCCGCCACCAGAACCTTTTTGGCCAATCTGCCGGCCAACAGAGCTCCGTTCTGGCGACCTCTCCAGCAGAGTCGCCTGTAAAGACGCAGCGGCTACTATTCGCCAAACAAAAGCGCCTCGATCTTCGGATTGAGGCGCTTTTCGTATGTTGATTTTTTATTTATATATCCAAGTGCTTTACACTCTTTGCGTGAGCTTGAATGAAACGTTTTCGAGGAGCTACTTCATCACCCATTAAAGTTTCAAAGATTTCTGAAGCCTTTTCGGCATCTTCAATATGAACTTGCAACATTACTCGGTTAGCCGGATCCATAGTCGTTTCCCACAGTTGTTCTGGATTCATTTCCCCTAAACCTTTGTAGCGTTGCACCGAGGCTTTTCCACCTGCTACAACGGTAGTGCCATCTTCCCCTACTTCCATTTCAACAGTTTCAGAAACTCCAACAGCATCAGAAATTACGTTATCATCATCTTCAGAGGTGCCCTTTTTTGGTTTCTTATTATCTGATTTTGCTTTTAATTTCTTAGCGTCTCTTTCTGCTAACAGGTCAGTTATTATTTCATCTCTTTCAACTTCTGAAAAAGCATACTGAAACTCTTTACCAACTTGCACTCTGAATAAAGGCGGTTGTGCAATATACAAATAGCCTTTTCTAATAATATCTGGGAAGTATCTATAATAAAGGGTTAACAACAAAGTGCGAATATGGGCTCCGTCTACATCGGCATCTGTCATAATAATAATCCTGTGGTAGCGAAGTTTATTCACATCAAAATTATCTCCAACGCCGGCGCCCATGGCAATGACTAGATTTTTAATCTGCTCTGATCCAAGCATTCTATCTAAACGTGCTCTTTCAACATTCAAGATCTTACCCCTTAACGGCAAGATCGCCTGATATCGTCGGTCTCTTCCTTGTTTAGCGGAACCCCCAGCGGAGTCTCCCTCTACAATATATATTTCCGATTCAGCAGGATCAGATTCAGAACAGTCGGCTAGTTTTCCAGGTAAAGCCAAACCTTCTAAAACTCCCTTTCTTAAAACTGATTCACGGGCGGCACGGGCGGCTAAACGAGCCTTAGCAGCAAGAATAACCTTTTCAATAATCTTCCCTGTTTCGTTTGGATGTTCTTCAAAATATATTTCCAAAGACTGGTTCAAAACAGTTTCAACCGCTGTACGTACTTCCGGATTACCCAATTTTGCTTTAGTCTGACCTTCGAATTGTGGATTAGGTAGTTTAACCGAAATAATTGCTGTTAAACCTTCACGCATATCTTCGCCGGTAAGCTTTTCAGACTCTTTTACGTAGTTATTTTTTGTCGCATAGCTATTTAAAGTCCTGGTTAAAGCGGTTCGGAAACCAGTAACATGCATGCCGCCCTCAGGGTTATATTCGTTATT
>JBKJSV010000078.1:0-16154 GCA_046595755.1 Candidatus Doudnaibacteriota bacterium
ATTAAACGTGCCTTTATCTCTTGCTGTTGAGCATCAGTAAGCTCGAACTTTCGAGCCAACTCAGTTAAATCCCCTGGCACCACCTGAAAGTTCCCCGCTATGTTCACCCGCTGCCCGACTTTTAAGTTTAAATTACTATCACTGGCCAGTTCTTCAGAAAGAAAAAGATAAAGCTGGACCGGATTTTTAGCATCATTACTGACGACAATCAACTTATCTGTTATTACTTTTCTTACCAAAAGGTTGTTTATTTCAAATGGACGATTACTTAAGTCAGCAATATTTTCCGTTTGATATGCGGAATTAAAATCAGTTAAAACAGAACGTGGACTATTTACCTCTAAAACCTCTGCTTGATTATCTGACTGACCGGGTTGATTCTTATCCTTTTGCGCCCAAATGTATCCTGCCAATAAAAGCAGCACCAAGAGGGCGACCCAAAGAGGCTTTCTTGATCTCCCCCTGGCATCGAAACCCTCTTTGCCATCTATGAGTTTTCCATTATTTCCATTAATATCCATAATATTTTTTTATTAATTATCCTTATAATTCTAAAGATTCTAAATTATCTAACAACTAGTCATTTTGCCATAAACAATCCCAAGGCTATTTAACCTTCTCATAGTCCAACCAATTAAGTATTTCACTTTGTGACTGTACATAGCCCCGTAAGTCGATAACACCGCCCTTATGCACGCCTAAATGCAAATGTTTTCTTTCCCCATCCGTATCTCGGCTCCCTGCTTGCCCCAACACTCCCACCAAGCTCCCTCGCTTTAAGGTAAGGCCAACTTTATTCTGTATACTAGAAATTTCTAAGTGTCCGTAGAGCACTGTTGCTTCCTGATTATTAAGGAAGCAACTTTGGATAAGTAAGCCCCCATAACCAGAAACAAACTTTGATAATTGAACCTTTCCATCACATATCGCGTAAATGGAAATTTCGGCGTGTTTTTCACTTTGGGTGGTTTCGTAGTCGACCCCCACGTGATAGCCTTTAAACTTTTCCGGATCAACTGGCGAATTCTCAGGAGTGACGTATAAACCAAACCCCTTCTTTGTAACCCTTGAGGACGCATCGGCAATAGGCAAAGTCAGGCTCGCATTCTCTTTTTCCTGAACGGTGCCTTGTAGGGTTCTATCCTCGACAGATTGTTCCGTCGTGATTGGTTGCTTAAAACACCCAGCAGAGAGAAACAACACAGCGAATAAAAATGCTTTGGTCTTCATAAAAGAATCATAATAATTGCAAACATTACCAACAATGGTACAAAATCACAGTTGAATTCGCCCGTAAAACCTCTACCATTAAAGAAAGGAGTATTTATGGGACAAACTAACGGCGTAAACACGCCACTTTATGACAATGACCTCGCTAATCAAAAGGAAACTGCCCAAGCAGAAGATTTTATGAGTGGGCACAATATCCTTAGCCCCGACCAGCTAATTGCTTTAGCAGAAGAAAACACACCGGAATCGCGAGAGCAACTGATGGAAATATCAGAAAAATTTGATATTCCTTTTGCAGATCCGGTTGTCGCTCGAGAACTAGTAGATAAAATTATCTTGGCTATGGATGGCGAAGACGCGCCCAATATGTACATAGGTACGGAATAAAGGAGAGCCCTAGACTACTTTGAGTCCTTTTTTAAAAGCAAGCAGGCGGAGTTTATACAAAATCTCCGACCTGTAGTGTCTTTTGGTCCGTCGTTAAAAACATGGCCAAGGTGGGAGCCACAATTAGCACATGTTACTTCTGTACGGTCCATCCCATAAGCGCTATCTTGGTGCATTTTCACGCTACCGGGTATAGCCTGGTCAAAGCTCGGCCAACCGGTGCCAGAATCAAATTTTGTGTCTGATAAGAATAACTGAGAGTCGCAAACCGCACAAGAATACATCCCTCTTTCCTTTGTGTTAACGTACTCACCACTGAAAGGGCTTTCGGTACCTTTTTCACGGAGAATATGGTATTGCTCGGGAGTTAATTTCGCTTTGATTTCTTCCTCTGTCATAAAGTATTTTTAGTTTATTAAATTATACTACTGATTGTCTAAGCTTGCCCATAGGTAAAGCGCGGCGGTAGATCGGTACGGCACCCAACGAGCACTAATTTTACTTAGCATCTTTTCAGAAGGATCTTTCTTTAGACGATAAATTTTTTTAATTGCATTACGCAACCCCAAGTCCTTATAAGAAAACACATCGGGTTTGTTTAATGCGAAAATCAGGAACATTTCAGCTGTCCAAGTACCCACTCCCTTAACTTGTACCAATTGATCGATAGCTTCTTGATCCGATAGGGTGGATACTTTTTTGAAGTTCAGACTTTTTGACTCTACTGCGGTGGAAAGGTTTTTTAAATATGAAATTTTTTGATAAGAAAGCCCCACCTGACGCATTTCTGAATCGGAAAGCAGTAATATATTTTTTGCAGTAACATTTTTATTCAATAATTTCGTAAAACGGCCGTAGATTGTATTGGCAGCCTTAACCGATAGCTGCTGACCAACTATAGCTCTTGCTAAATAATCAAAATAGCTGCGAGCGGGTCGACGTTCCTTTAAGACAACAAATTCGATCGCCTTTGCGAAAATCGGATCAGCTTTGCAAATATCTTTTAATCCTTTAGTTTCCATTAAATTAGTAGACACTAATACTAACAACTTAACTCATTATTTTTCTGAAAACCTCCGCGGCTTTTCGGCAATCTTCAAGTGCATCGTGATTACCGCGCGGTGTTAACTGGAAAGCCGTAAACATACTTTCGGAACGAGTTGAACCGGAATAGCCGTTCTTCAGCAAATAGGTGTAAGCGATCGGCCAGAGATCCAGGTAATGATAATCATATTTAGTTATGCTGACATCAACAGAGGCCAGTAACTTCTCCAACATTCTTCGATCTAAAAATTCAACCCAAGAAGAAAGAATTGGCTCGAATCCAAACTTATCTATAAAACTTTGCGCGACTTCCTTTGGAGAAGGAGCGCTTGCTAGCATCTCTTGAGTGATCCCGTTTATTTTCAATGCCTCAGAGCTTGCGTAGCTCAAGTCTGCTGAAATAAAAGAAGAGAAGCTGTTTTTTTCTTCCAAAGTTTCTTTATCTAACAAAATCGCTGCAAGTTGAATTGGCTCTGCGACCAATGGATCAATGTCAGTAGTTTCAAAATCAATTAATAAAATGTCTTTTTCGAATTGCATTTCTAAAAAATTAATAACTTAACTAAATTACCGTTTACCTGAACCAACTGTAATAATTCCAGAAGCATTAGCAGTGCCCGGGCCACCTCCTCCATATTGGAAAAAAGTGTTATCGCACATCGTCACCCCCGGACTCGGCACCGTTGATCCATTCTCCAATCTATAAACAAGCATGTAGGCCTGCCTTACTCCACAACCATAATCACCGGACCAGGCATAATAACTATAATTCACCCAGCCTGTTTGATTTAATGGATCTTTAGGGAGGTTGGCAACCGCAGAGGCAATGTTAGTTTGAAAAATCGCCCAACTGCCACTTTCAGAGCTATTACTCCATCCAACATTCGGGTATGTCGCCCCTCCTACAGTATTAGGAAATTGATTATTGCTGTTGTAAAAAAGTTCAAAAGCCGTTTGCAACGTTCTGATATCTGCTACCCTCTTAGCATCTCTACCCTTCACTCTGGCGTTACTCAAAGCAACTAAGACAACACTAGCGAGAAGCCCAATAATTGCAATAACCACGAGGAGTTCGATCAGTGTGAAAGCTTTTTGTTTTTTCATGATAGATGACTTTAGCTTTATTATAGCAAAAAGCGCGGCTTCCTGCGATTTTAAAAATCTATCACCGCCACAATTGGGAAATGATCTGAAAACTTAGTTTTTAATATTTCAGCTTTCTTAACTTTGATTTCTTCAGTACTAAAAATATAATCAATACGAACACTATGGTTCCCCAATTTTTTACTTTCTGTGTACTTTTTCTTGTCGGCGCTGGGCCCAGTAAGCCTCGGTCCAACATTTTTAAAGGTTTTTAAAATTCCTTTTACAAACGCTGAAGTCGGCACTGCATTTAGATCCCCGCCAAAAATATAACCCTCTTTTTGCTTACTCAATTCTTTTAAAAAGTTATTCATTTCTTTTTGTCGTTGCGCACTTAGGACATGACCTGCTTTAAAAGAAAGATGCGAAGTGCCTACACGCAGCTCTCGGTTATCGACCTTCAAACTTACCTCCATATACAATCTACCCTCGTCCTCTGAGCGATTCGTTTTCTGGGGGTTAAATTTCTGGATATACTTGGAGTATTTTCTCACTATCGGAAAACGGGAAAGTATTAAATTCCCTTGAATTTCTTTTTTATCAAAAAAATGACTTTCTCCGAAATGATAATAAAACTTTAATCCCTTCGCGAGATAGGCTGCGCCGTTAACTTTCGGGTTAAAGCTCGAATTAACCCGAACCTCTTGGAGACATACCACGTCAGGGTTTATCTTTTTTAATTCTGAAAGAATATTACTTAACTTTTCCTTGTAGAAAATGTTCCACTGCACTATTTTGATTTGCATAAAGTTTAACCATTCTTGTTGAGAGTAAAGACGCGATAAAGCTATTCGCCCACTTTGTAATATTATTTTCCTCGATATGCTTACGCATTTTTTTCAACGCCACAACCTTTTCTGATTCATTTAAGCTTAAGGCGACATTCAACTTCTCTGAAAATTCAACCGTTTCCTCCGGGTTAACAATTATCGCCTCCTTAAGCTCAGCTGCGGCGCCGGCGCCCTTGCCCAGCACCAAAACCCCGGTTAGATCTGATCGGGCAGCTACATATTCCTTTGCCACCAAATTCATTCCATCGATAAGCGGCGTTACCAAGGCGACATCTGAAAGCTTGTAAAGCGCTGCCATCTCTTCGAAAGGCAAAGCTCGATACTGATAAAAAATTGGTGACCACTCCTCCGAACTAAATTGGTAGTTTATTTCCGCAACCAGTGCTTGAATTTCCGCTCGAAGTATAATATTCTCCGGAACATCTTCTCGCGAAGGCACAACAAAATCCAGAAGTGTTATTTTCCCACGCCATTCTGGATGATTTGTTAAAAGTAACTTATATGCTAAAAGACGCTCCTTCACACCTTTTATATAATCCAATCGGTCAATCGACAAAAGTTTTATTGTGTCTTTAGGCAAGACCTCTTCAAACTTTACCATCGCTCTTTTAACTTCCGAATTATCTTGGGCTCGGTCAAACTTATTAAAATCGATACTGATAGGAAAAGATTTTACGTTTAACTCTCGCTGATTAAACTCCCTCGCGGACTCTTTGAAGTTTTCGGAGTATTGATCTGTATGGAAACCGATTTGATCTGCGGCGCTCACCCCTTCGATCAGACGACTGCGCCAGGTTTGAGGAAGAATGTCGAAAATTTCTTTTTTAGGGAATGGAATATGTGAAAAAAATCCAATCGGTGCACGCACTCCACGATATCTCAGCATCTTAGGCAAAAGCATTAAGTGGAAGTCGTGAATCCAAACTACGTCTCCTGGCAATATACTGTCGGCGACAACATCAGCAAACTTTTCATTTTGTTCGACGTAAGCTTTCCATTCATCTTCGTCCGGTTTAACAAACTGTGGGAAAGAATGCAAAAGCGGCCACAGGGTTCTATTACAAAAACCAGTGTAGTACTTTTTAACAGCTTCCTCTGACAAAAAAACCGGTTCAGCTTGATAATTTTTACTCAGCTCTCTTTTTATTACTTCCCGACCAAAGAGGTGCGATATCTTATTTCCCGGCCACCCTATCCATAAAAATTTGGTATCGGGAACAGTTTTTAAATAGGAGGAAATGCCGGTAGCTAAACCACCTATACTCTCCCTGAAAAGGATTTCGCCGTCTTTCACGTCTAAAGTCACCGGCAGGCGGTTAGATACAATAATTAGTCTCATGTTGATATGCTAACCGAAGACTAAAAACTGTGCATTGGATAATTCAAACAAAGCAATATTTGCCCTAAAAACCTAATTACAAACCCTTTTTAATTCGGAGAGGTCTGCGGCAGTGAGGCTGCTATTCTGAGACTGATTCAGCTTATACATAATCGCTTCAGGATCTTCGACATGCTCCAAACCAATACTATGCCCAAGCTCATGAGCCAGGACTCTTCGTAACATGCCCCGGTTATCAAACTGATAAATGACTATTTTTTGCTGCCCATTTTCTAAAACGTATACCCCTTCTTGAAATTCTCCCAAGTCCCTACCAATAGAATTGTAAGCGCTAACATCTTTTTGTAGCTGAACACCTATGCGATTCAAAGTCGAAGCCAATGCATTTATATCTGCCACCAAGGAATTTAAGTCGGCAGCCATTTGATTTAGTTTTGCTGCGGTTTGATTGAGTGCCTCGCGCTCCCTGCTTAATTCTTGATACTCAGCTGGTGTGGCTCCGCCCTTACGATTTACCTGATTAACCTTTTTATCATAAGCCTGTTTGTCTTCCTGGTACCTTTGCTGCAAAGTTTCAAACTGTTGCAGTTTAATTTGGTATTGGTTTTGGTAATTTGTGTAAGCGGCCTTAAGTTTATTGTAAGACGCTTCATTACTGTCTGTGCTGAACCCTAGTTTTTTTAGCTCGTCAGTGCTTTCCTGACGTTGATCATAAACCAAGCTAATTTTCATCTTACCCTCGTCAGAATACTTTAACAGCTCCCTACCAACCGCATTGTTCCATAGCTGAGAAGACTCAGCGATAACTTCTTTAAACTCTTCCTTAGATATTCCAAAACGGCTATCAATGGCATCGATACGATAAGTAATTTGCCTTTGACATGGTTTTAAATAATAACTCTGAATATTTTCTCGGTAGCGGTACCCCGTGGCTAGAATTGCGAAAATAAGTATTACCGGAACAGCTTTTCTATACCAAGTGTTGTTTTGAAAGTTACTCATAAGGAAAGCATATCAATTAGACCTACAACGAACAAGCTAAAGCCTGTCCTGTTCTTTTAGGAAAGTATCATGGTAAACTAAAAGTAATGAAAATTGCATTTATTCACAACGAGAAGAAAATCGGTACGGGCGCTCACTTTATAAACGACCTTATCAGCTCGAAGTTAAGACAACACGGGGTTATTGTTAAACACTTTTACCCAAGTACAAATTTACTCGACACTCCAATTAATTTAAAAGGTCTCGGTAATATTTTATTTTTCTTTTCTTTACTTGAGCACAGAGACGAAATTTTGAAGTGCGATTTGATTCAGGGAACCACATACACTCCCCTGACTTTTCTCGCCTACGACATTCCCGTAATCGCACATTTTGGCTCTACTACGAAGGGCTTTTTAGACGCGGGTCCAACGTTAAAAAATAAGACTACGGCCGAACATGCTTTTTGGTTGAACTTAAAAAAAGAAAAAGTCGTCAAAGAAGTAAATTTACGTACTCGAAGACCACTAAATGACATAGCTGGCATTGAAAAATTTGTCGCAACACGTTCAGACTCCGTAATCGCAACGTCGGAACGGGTAAAAAAGGAACTGGTTTCTCTTGGGGTCAAACCTGAGAAGATCTCAATTATCCATAACGCAATTGAAGACTATTGGTTCACTAAGAAAGATTTAAAAATTAATCCGACCGCTCATTTGTTATTCCTAGGCAGACTGGGTAATGATTTTTTTAATTTAAAATTAAAGGGACTTGATCATCTTTACAGCTGGTACGGGAACTATCCGGAAATAGAAAAATTGACGGTGGGAATCACTACCAATGACAAACTTTCTCTGTTTATGGACAACACTCTACCAAAACACCAAATGATGTCTAACGTAGAGAAAAAACTTTTACCCGAGATCCTCAGTTCTTATGCTGGCTCAATATTTTTCATACCCTCAAGATACGAAGGTTTTTCGCTCAGCCTAATAGAAGGCATGTCCCAAGGGTTAATTCCCATAATTTATAGCGTCGGGGTAGCACCAGAGATAATAAAAAATGGGGTGAACGGCTTTATCGTCAAAGATCAGATCGAGGTCAAACGCCACACAGATAAACTACTAAAAGACCCTAAGCTTAGGGAAAAGATGGCTATCGCAGCCCACGCTAGTGCGATGGAATTTCAAGCTGATAAAATGGCCAAGGAATTTATTAAGGAGTACCAAAAAGTTTTGGCAAATGCTGAAGTTCGCACGACTCAAAAAAAATCATTGTTAAGAAAAATATTTGGCTAAAGCTTCTTTTGTCGGATCTTGTCAAAGTGACTAAATAGTGCTACAGTCAGGGATCAAATCTCCCGGAGGAGAAATGCACAACTGGAAAGCAATACTCGCAGCGACGGTGTTACTAACCGCCTGCGGAACCGGAAACGCGGTGCCCAACTCACAGCACCTCCACAGCATCATGGTGGAGGTGGTCCGCAGCCGCCCTCAAGAGCAGTGGTTACCCATCGGCGGACCGATTTCGAACGCTGACCATAATCAGCTCGAGATCCGGGTAGCCGCGCGCGTGGAGCGTTTGGTACGGGAAGCGATGAACAATTACGATTCCCTGCCTGAGGTGCGCCAGATCAACGCCGCCTTCGACGGGAAGTTCTTCAGCAGCGCGTATGACCCTCAAGTGGGGGGCACCCGCATAGTGATCCACAACGCAACCGTTGCTCCGACCCCGCAAGGGCTGGAGATAGCTCTGTTTGGGCAACCACGCCCTGGAGATCCTATCACGGCCAATCTTCTTTCCTACAAACAGGACTGGAGAGCGGTAGTGATCGGGGGTATCCCCTGGACCGACAAGACCTGGTTCGATGCGCTGCTGGTTCACGAACTCTACCACGCCCTTGCGCACAAATCGGGCAAACCCGGAGCGACCAGTCCGCAGCTCAGCAAAAGCTGGACGGACGAGGAAATGGAAGCCCATTTCTTGGAAAGCCGCGTCCTGAACGCCGGAACGGGAGGAAAGTATTGGCGAGCCTTACAGGAGATCGTCGATTCCAAGGTCTCGGCGGGCGCTAAAGATGTCGCTAGTTTTGGCGACAAACTCTCCTGGTCTGACTTGGAGAAGGTAGACGCACTCTTCAAGGCCGGAGGACAGAGGGAAACCGGCAGCCGAGTCGCGCAGTACACGTTGGACCTCTTCCGGGTTTATTTGGAAAAGACTCCCGGAGACGATGAGGCCGCGCTGAGCAAGATCTATAGCGCGATGCTGACTTCGCAGCAGAAGTAGAACGTTCGCTTTCCAGCAACACGCAGCCCCACATCATTGATTGATGTGGGGCTTTGGTTTGTAAAAAGTTAATCTATTTTTGCTAAACCTAAAACTTTTCTTACAAACTCTGTTTTTCCCTCAGAATAAACTGGCCCAAAAGAAGGATCTTTTTCCTGCAATTCTAATTTTAAGATCTGATATTCTTTTACCAATTCTAAATGAGAATTTAAATAATCTCTAAATACCAGCTGTCGTTCCCAGTAGGTTGTTTTTCCTTCCTGAGACAAAGAAAGATGAAATTTAACTGGGTCACCTTTTCTAAAGAAAAGTCTCTCAACGGATGAACTTTCAGGATGGTATGTGTATCCGATCTTCGACAAGGAGGGCGTGTAAACTTGTAAGTACTCTTCTTTTGATACCAATGCGGCAATATCAATAATAGGTTTTGAAAGTATGCTCCTAATAGCTGTACTACCGATATGTTCTATATCAATAACATCTTCATCAAGAACGGACCGTATAAGTTCAGCTTCTTCTTTAAAAATATTTTCCCATTCCGGGTTATACTGCTCGAATTTCATGTTTTAAGAATATCAAAAAACCACCACTCTTGCGAATGATGGTTTTAAAAGCGCAGCTTGATTTGTTTATTATATCGCAGATAAATTTTATGTCAATTTACCTGGTGGACCCGACGGGACTTGTACCCGCAAAGCGGCGATATCAAGCCGCGCTTTGTCCTCTGACCGAACCCACTCATATGATTATACTCATTTAGAGTTAAAGATTGATTAAAGCGTAGGCATGGCCGCTCGCCTACTGGCGAGCTATGCATTCCCTATTAGTAAACTTCCTTCGGAAGTTTAAGTAGAAGTGGTCGGAATCGGTCATATTCCATAGCTACTCATACAAAAAACTGTGAGCACCTTTCAGGCGCGCACAGTTTTTGGCACGGGGCGTAGGAATCGAACCTACATAAGCGGTTTTGGAGACCGCCGTAATACCACTATACGAGCCCCGCATGAAAACGACCCCATGGTCGAAACCATCGAGTCGTTAATTTACTTGGTTTCCTTATGCATGGTCATTTTGCGGTCATGCTTACAGTACTTCTTGATCTCCAAGCGTTTCGGCGTTAGCTTCTTATTTTTTCTGGAATGGTAGTTGATGTTCTTGCACTCTGTGCATTCCAGCTTTATCAAATTATCTTGTGACATGTTATTCCTTAATATTTACTATGCTTTAATCTCTGCCGAGCAAATTCCAAATGAATTTACGAGGAGAGGAGTACTTTCTAGAAAAAGTAAAAGATTAGCGAAGCTGATCTTGAACGATTGAGAGAAAGAACGACGATGGAGCCGGCTGTCGGGCTCGAACCGACCACCTACGGTTTACAAAACCGTTGCTCTACCAGATGAGCTAAGCCGGCAATAATTGTTGAAAATTACTCATAAAATTTAACATAATTTACGACCAGTGTCAAAGGTAAGACTAATCTAAGTGATTTGTGCATTCTGCCCTTGCTCTGGCAATTGTATTGTGCTAACATTCTTGAGTAATTAAAAATCGGAGATTAAAAACAATGTTTTTAGACGAAGAACCAGCTACAATGCCAGCTGAAGAAACACCAGCTACTGAAGAAACACCAGCCGCTGACGAAACAGCTCCTACTGAAGAAAACGCTTAACTCTAAGCGAGTATTGTAAAAGGCGTTCCTCCGAAAGGAAGAACGCCTTTTATGTTTTCTCTGTCGAGCCTCCTATAGATTTTAGTAAGGCTCTGGATCGCCCGCTTAGCGTGGTGACACGCGACGCTCACCGAATGATGCGATGTGCCATTTCCCCTGCTCTTCTGCGCTGACCCCGAGCTCTTCTCGGAAACGATCGGCGGTCCCATCGCAATGAGTGACGTACTCGTCTCGCAGCTGAGTCAACCTAGCCAAACGACTGAGCTCGCCTGCTCGCAAACGCCGAACCTCGTCCGCGGCGCTACGAAGAATCCCTTCTTCCGAAATCGTTGCCGACATCGTCAGACCCCCGGATTGAGTGACTAGCCAATTACTATAAGTGATTCTACAATGATAGAAGATTTGGGTCAATAAAAAAAGCCGCCCTAGGCGGATAAAGTTTAAACTGGAGCCGTTGAGCGGAATTGAACCGCTGACCTATTCCTTACCATGGAATTGCTCTACCAGCTGAGCTACAACGGCTAAGTTACTGGTGGGTGGTGAAGGATTTGCACCTTCGAAGCCGCAGGGGCAGCTGATTTACAGTCAGCTCCGTTTGACTACTTCGGTAACCACCCATGATTTTAAGAAAGCTGCTTTGCTTCCTCAAGTATTTGTAAGTATTGCATATTCGTAGGATCTAGGTCTACAGCCTTCTGAAAATTAACTTTAGCATTTTCTACATCACCAGCCCCTTGAAAAGCTAGACCTAAATTTACGAACCTTGCGGGAACCAACTCATTAAACGATAAAGATTTTTGGTATGCTCCAATCGCCTCAGGAAATCTTCTGGTAGAAATAAAAACATTTCCCAACTGCGCTAAGTATAAATCATTTTGTGGATTATGCGAGACTAAGAACTCTAATATCTCGGTAATATCATCGTACTTTTTTTGTTTGAAATATATTTTCAGTAAACCCTCGTAGGCCATGTACTCGTGAGGGTGCTTACGGATCACTTGGATATAGCTCTCTTCAGCCTCATCAAGACTTCCCTCTGCCAACAACCTGTCCGCTTTTTTTATCGTATTCAACACCCCGATATTTATAACTCGCGATCTAGGTCTTACCAACGAAGAAAATTTCGCCGCTAAGATTTGGCCTTGCTTTAGATCCTTAGCTTCTACCATGAAATGCCAAACTTTGCGCGCAATTGTATAAACAAGTTCTTTGATAACGCGACCAAGGAATTTTAAAGGTGCCGACATATTCCAATTACCTGCTGGAGCAGTTAAGGGCACCACCCGACGATTTCCAAATTGCAACTGCCCAGCCTCTTGAACTACTTCCGGTATTCGACGCAAAAAGATAACTAGAATTCCCAGTACGCAAAGAATAATAATTAAATTTGCGAAAAACGTAAACGACATTGGCCCCCTAAATGACTACTAGTTACCTAAATGATACCTTGTAAATCGCCGAATGACAACATTTTCACCTAACTTAGACGCTTTTTCCGCAATAAAATCCTTAATCTTTTTTTCCGGCTCTTTTATATACGCTTGTTCCATTAAGCACATGTCCTCAAAGTACTTGTTCAACTTACCTTCAATCATTTTTTCCACAATCTCGGCAGGCTTCCCGGAATCCTTAGACTGCTCTCTGTATATTTCCTTTTCTTTCTCAATTACTTCAGCTGGAACATCAGCAACGTTTACGAATAAAGGGTTAGCCGCTGCGATATGCAGGGCAAGCTCCTTAGCCAAGTCTTTAAAATCGTCTGTGCGAGCGACAAAGTCTGTTTCGGTATTAAGTTCCAACAATACCCCTACTTTTCCACCTGCGTGGATATAACTTTCGACAATCCCCTCATTAGCTACTCGATCAGCTTTTTTAAGCATCTTCGATTGGCCCTTTTTCCGCAAAATCTCGATCGCTTTTTCTTTATCGTTCCCTGCTTCATCCAAAGCAGCTTTAATATCCATCATTCCGGCACCAGTTAGGTCGCGGAGTTGTTTAAGTAGTTCCATATTGTAATTGTTAGTTTTTAGTTTCTAATTAGCTGTGGGTGCAGTAGCAGGTGCTGCTGCGGGAGCAGCTGTTTTAGGAGCAGCATTTATTGGAGCTGATACCGGCACAAAAGATTTCTTTCCCTCGCTGGCGGCTTCCGAGATCGCATTAGCTATATATTCGATAGCTTTTATGGCGTCATCATTTGAAGGAATTACGTAATCAATCTTTTCCGGGCTGCTGTTTGTATCAACAACTCCGATAATTTTTACTTTTGACTTTTGGGCTTCTACCAAAGCGATCTCGTCGTGCTTAACGTCGAAAATAATAACCGCTTCGGGAAGTTTTCGAAGATCTTTAATACCTTCAAACAAAGTCTTCATTTTAACCAGTTCGCGCTCTATCATTAAGCGTTCTTTCTTGGTGTAGTTCTTTTCCATTTCACCAGAAGCTTTTTGATTCTCGTAACGTTCCATTTTCTTAATGGATTTTTGAATCGTGCGGAAGTTTGTAAAAGTACCGCCCAACCAACGAGTGATAACATAAGGCATGCCCGCTGCGATAGCAGCATTTTTTACGACTTCCTTAGACTGACGTTTTGTTCCTACGAATAAAACTAGCCCGCCTTTAGCCGCGATCTCTTTTGCAAAAACCATCGCGTCTAACAATTTAGCGCGGGTTTTTTCCAAATCCATAATATGGATATTGTTTCGAACTGTGAAAATATAAGGACGCATTTTTGGGTTCCAACGTGATGTTTGGTGACCAAAATGCGCGCCCGACTTTAACAGATCGGATAATGAAATATCTTTCATGATACCTTTCTTATTTATAGTCCTTGGACTTCTATTTCGAGAACTGCGGTCCACCCTCGGGTTTTGCGCAGCAGGATTAGTTCGAAATATGCTTAATTAATAACAACAGGATTATAACGAATAATTTAAAAAAGCGCAAGAACCTTTAACCCCCGCATCAACAAAGAATGCGGGGGTCTTATTTAGTTCGGGAAGTTCTGAAGCCTGCTAAGGTCACCCCATTGCAGCGATGTGTTTTGCCACTTCGCCGCAAAGACACGGAGGCGTGCAGCAAGCATCTGACCAGCCTCTCTCTCCTTCTCGTTGGTGGCAAGGAGGAAAAAGAAATCATATGGACTCTGCTTGGCACCCAAGGACTCTGGGCTGGTTCGTGCTCTTTCTTGAAGACTCTTGAGCACTCCTCCAAGTTGCTTGCTCAGTGCTGAGCGAGCACCTCGAGGGTTGTTAGCCCACACGGCGAAGCCACGCCCAAGCTGATCCATTTGCCGCGACAAATCAGTATTTCCTTCCATGATCTACTCCTCCTGCGAAATGTGTATTGTGGAAAGTTGTAATGCGCGATTAGCTGCGCACAACTTTACCAGTTCCTTCTTTCGTTCTTGAAGCCGCGCCAGGACATCCGCGACAAGCGACGAAACCGGAAAGTCTCGCTCAACCGCACTCTGGTGCACCAAATCTACCGAAACACCCTTCGCGCTAGCCACATACTCCGCAATACCATAAAGCTGGTGGAAGTACGGCTCTCCGTCCAGCGCGGTGACGTTACGTAATAGACCCTCACGGTCATCACGCAGATCGTAGTAATCTCCGACTGTCGCATTCGACATGGCGCCTCCCCAAAGACAACATTTGGACGATAGGTTTTGCTCCACAACCTCAAAATTATACCACAAACAGCCGCCAAACCAACCTAGCGGCCTAGTTTACAAAAGTACCAGCCTATGTTATTATCTGGGGTATGAAAAACGAAACCCATCCCCAATATAACTCAAACGCCAAGTTCAGCTGCGCATGCGGCAATAAATTTACATCTGGCTCTACAAAAGACGAAATTCATGTAGAAATCTGTGCAAATTGCCATCCTTTTTATACAGGAAAGCAAAAATTGATAGACACAGCCGGTATCGTTGATAAATTTAAAAAACGCACCGAACGAACAACCGCAATCGCTGCAAGCAAGACCGAGAAGAAACCTAGAAAGTCCCAAGCGGAAAAAAAGACAGTTAAGTAGCGCTTTTAAAAGCCCCGAGCGTCGGGGCTTTTTGTTTTAGTTAATAAGTTCTTATTTCCCCACTCTTAATGCTACAATACTTTTATGAAGCCCTCCTATCTTAAAATTCTTGAAGAGTACGACGGTCTATCTCAAAAACTCATGACCGCAAGCCCGGAAGAAATTGCTAAATTCGGCAAACAACAGTCGGATCTTTTTCCGGTTGTAACAAAAATTCAAGAGCTGGAGAAAAACGAAAAAGAACTGGAGGAAAACAAAGTTTTTGCTGCAGGAGACGACGAGCTAGCAGGTATTGCTACCGAAGAAATTAGAATAATTACTAAGAACATTGCCACTCTAGAAAATGACATCGAAACTCTGCTTATTCCTAGCGACCCATTAGACGAAAAAAATATCATCATTGAAATCAGGGCGGGAGCCGGGGGCGACGAATCAGCTTTATTTGCTTCGGAACTATTTAGAATGTACGCAAAATATGCGGAAAAACAAAAATGGCAATCCAGCATTATTTCCGCAAGCAGAAACGACATTGGCGGTTACAAAGAAGTAGTTTTCGAAATCACTGGTAAAAAAGTTTATTCTAAAATGAAATTTGAATCTGGAGTTCATCGCGTCCAAAGAGTTCCAGAAACCGAAAAAGCCGGACGCGTTCACACCTCGACGGTAACCGTAGCTGTGCTCCCAGAATTTGATCAAGCTGATATCGACATCCCCATGAAAGATCTAGAAATGACCGCAAATACTTCTTCGGGACATGGTGGTCAAAGCGTTAATACAACCTACTCTGCAATTAAAATCGTCCACTTACCTACTGGCATCACCGCTCAGTCACAGGATGAACGAAGCCAAGCACAAAACCGTGAAAAAGCTTTGGCTGTTATCCGTTCCCGTGTAGCAGCGTTTTATCAGGAGCAAAAGGAGAAAGAGTATAAAGAAAAAAGAAACGCTCAAATTGGTAGCGGAGACAGGTCAGAAAAAATTAGAACTTACAATTTCCCGCAGGACAGACTAACTGACCATCGCATAAACCAAAATTTCAATCAAATTTACGACATCCTTGAAGGAAATTTAGATTTAATTATAAACGCGCTGCTCGAAGAGGATTTAAGACTAAAGAAAGCTGCGATTTAAAATGCTCTCCTTGGACGAAGAAACTATCCTCGCAGATATACTGGGTAAAACTAAGGAATATCTTCTCGCGCACCCAGAAATTAAACTGAACAAGAAACAAAAGGCCGTATTTCAAAAC
>JBKJSV010000040.1:0-3349 GCA_046595755.1 Candidatus Doudnaibacteriota bacterium
ACCCAAAAAATACATTATTTATCCCCTGTAACTATATATAATTCAACAGTATCTTTGGCAGTGATATACTTAACTAGTTTAGCCCCGAAACAGGTCAAAAAAGGCAATTTGGGCACAACTCACCCAGTGACCGTCACAGCACCCGAATCCAAACCCTACCCTCGACTACGCTTTAACAGGCATAGACTAACATAACGTTACGTAGGGGGTGAAAATGGCGTTTTTGAGCCGAAATGACAAGCCATTTACGAGGGGGCTTTAAAAAGCAGTTTCGGGAAGAAAAGTTTTAAATGGCTTAAAAAATAAATAAAAAAATCTACGCCCGTAAAGCTCCCTACGGGAATTGCCTTCCATCCCTACGCGTTGTATCCCCCATGCAACCAGATATTAAGCACTCGTTAGATACACTGATAGACGCAAGGAATTCCTTGCAGAAGCAGTTAGATGCGATTTCAGAAGACATCGCCAAATTAGATATTGCTATTAATGCACTGTCCTACAAGGGCGGCGAGAACACGCAAACGTCGCTTCTTCCACCGTCTACTGTACCCCAGCCGAAGCAAAGTCTTATGTTTTATGGTGGTGGCGGTATTTATAGCGGTTTCAGTGATCCGCTTATAGCGACGAGAAAATTTCTCGAAAGTCAACACGGAAGACCTGCTAGCATAAAGGAAATCTATACAGCGCTTTTTGAAGGTGGATTCAGGTTTAATCCTAGCATTACACCATCGAATCAACACAGGGGGCTCTCACGGTCAATACTCTACGACGTGCGGAAGGACAAGCCAACGTTCAAACAAGATGCTTTTGGTAGAATAGAGTTGGTTTAAAACAGTAATACCGAGTTAAACTTTCTGACGGCTTACACTCGGTACTACAGTTTGTGCTAAAAACGGGTCTTGCGAAATGGAGCCATTTGGTTATCCAAGTGCAAGCAAATAGGGCGCTAACCCTATCTATTTCAGTTCAAGTCTGAACGAGACCCGCTTTTTATTAAACAATTTTGTGAGTCGGGCAAATGTGTAACTATGTGCCTATTATCAGTAGGTGCGTAGAATTTGCCGAAATGGGGGTTATTCGTTGGAGACTAAGCGTCACCCGTTCAATACCTAATAATCCCCTGCTCACAGTTTAATCAGTTTTCAAAGAATAAGAGAATTTTTAAAACGACGAACTCGATACTTTTGGCATCGCGTCCTTCGACAAGTAAAACCACATTTTTAAACACCTGCGTTCCATAAAAGTACACATTTTGTATACATAAATGGGACACCAAACGGTAAGTCGTTTTAAATCTACGGCTTATTGTTTAAAAAATTAGCTATAATTAAGTAATACTATATCTAGAACTCGCTCTATTTCTGCCATACTCGAAAGGGAAAGATCAACTTTGGCGGTCAGGATATTGCTTACCCACGGTTCGGGCTTACCCCATTCTTTGGCGAATTGCTTTTGAGTCCACCCCTTTTGCTTAATGGCTAGGGAAATCTTACGGCACACTGCCTTACGGATTTCAAAAATTTTTAGCTCTTTTTCGGTCATTTTAGCTAAAAACAGCTTAAAAAAGAAAAAAGTTACACTTTTCTATAATTACGTGAAACTATAACCATGAAAAAGCGTTATTATAGTATAACGTAATAACAAGCTAAAGCGATATGAAAATCAGCGCAAACCCAAAGACACTTTTAGAAGCCATTAACTACTTCTCAAACGAAGCCGTTTGCGTAGAGTTCTTGGCTAAGTACCGTTGGGACGGTGGTATACCTGTTTGCCCTAAGTGCGGTTCTAAAAACATCTGTTCGTTAAAGACAGCCCCCTCTTACCGTTGCCGCGAAAAGGGTTGTAAAAAGTCATTCTCGTTAAAGACGGGTTCAATCATGGAAGCTAGCCCGATCTCTATTACAAAGTGGGTTCCTGCTATTTGGTTTGTGATTAACCATAAAAACGGTGTCTCTTCGCATGAAGTCTCTCGTGCTTTAGGTATCACACAAAAGAGTGCTTGGTTTATGTGCCATAGAATCCGTGAGGCAATTCAAAACGGTGCTTTTACAAAATTGAAAGGTGTTGTTGAAATTGATGAGACTTTTGTTGGTGGCAAAGAACAGTTTAAGCACGGTTACAAAACCCGTCGTAGCGTTGACCGCGTTGGGGGTGGCACAGGCGGTAAGACTGTTGTTATGGGTATGGTTGAGCGTGGTGGTGAAGTTCGTGGCAAAGTCGTTGACAGTCGCCGTCGTAACGTTCTAGAGCCCGAAGTTCTTGCTAACATTGAAGAGGGTTCAACCGTCTATACTGATTCTTTAATGTCATACTATAAACTGAAAGACGTTTATACGCACGGTTGGGTTGACCATAATAAGGCTTATGCTGACGGTGCAATCCACACGAACACAATGGAAAACTTTTGGTCATGTTTTAAACGTTCAATTAAAGGCACATACATCCAAATAGCTTCTTTCCATACTGATCGTTATTTAGATGAACAGGCTTTCCGTTACAACAATAGAAAGGATTCTGACTTCGGTAGATTTGAAAAGGCTGTCGCTTTAATGTTCGGTAAGCGTCTTACCTACTCTGAATTAACTGGGGTCGTGCAGGCATGATAGATACAACTCAAAAAAATCAAAACGATCTCTCGAACTCCGAAGAAACAGAGAACGAGAAAAGCGAAGAGTTCAAGAACTTCGAGAACGCTCTAAAGGATATATTTTCTCTAAGCCCCGAAAAGGCAAAAGAGATAAGAGAGAGCAAGCCAAAAAGAAAACCCGAAGAGTGTCAGGGCAACTAAGTATGTTTGAATAAAACAAGCCCCCTGAAAAGGGGGCTATTATTAAGGAAAGTTTGACTAGTTAAGTATATCACTGCCAATTAGAAGGTAGTTATATACTTGACGTGTTATGTAGCCAAACAGTCATTTTTGGGGTAGTTTGACCTGTTTTAAGCGAAGACCTCTTCTGACGCTTCGACGTCTTCTAAGTTGGCGACTGGGTAGTTGGTTACAAGGGCTTCTGTCATTGGGTGACGCAAATCTTCTGTTGAGCCAACGTGGTAGAAATGACTTTTGGTCATTACGTGGAACTGGTTAGCATCCCAAACGCTAATTAGGGGATTTTCTCTGAATTGATTGCTATGCCAAGTTGACAGTATGAAGTGGCACGGGAGGGCTTTTAGGACTTCTGCGAGGTCTTTTTCGTCCCTGTCCGACCAAGAGTTAAAATAGTCAACATGTCTGCCTGCATAAGGTGGATCGGCGTACACGAAATCATTTGAATCTACGAGAGAGAATGTATCTCTAAAATTAGAAACTGTAAAAGTCCAGTTTGTATTATGAATTGCTTCACTGATACGC
>JBKJSV010000103.1:0-9406 GCA_046595755.1 Candidatus Doudnaibacteriota bacterium
CACCAATCGTGTCACCCTGACTTATTTGGCTGGAAAAAAATGGGTAAAGTGACGAAGTGACAACGGCAGGGATAAAAGCTAAAAAATCCACGAATTTATAGGCCGCAGCATAGAGTCCCGTTTCTGCGTAACCTCTAAGTTCCCTAAGGATTATAATGTCTATTTTATTGTAAATAACACTAAAGCCAATAAGCATACCAAAGGGTAAGGCAGTTACTAACATTTTCTTTATCAATACAAGGTCCAAATTTTTTAGGTGCTGGAACAATTCCGGCTTGGGTACATAGCGTTTGATCAAATGGTTGTATATCAAAATATGTAGTAGGCCATTTATTGCCTGGACACTTGCTAAAAAAACCACATGAAAATTAAAGAATATCGCCGCAAACATTACTGAAATATTTACGACGGAATCCAGAAAATTAACCGCAGCAATCAACCCCATATCCTGATGGGCTGAAAGTATTGAGGTTTGAGGAACGCTAACAGCGTGCAGAAACATTCCGAACCCAGCCAAGATTATTGCATTACGTACCCCGGGCTCATAGTTACCTGCGAAAGCAACAGCAATTAAAATTAACCATAGTACGAAGGCCAAAACAAATTCCACTGCAAAAAAATTACCGAGATACTTCTTCGCTTCTGACTTATTCTCGCTGACCTTTTTTATAACTAGTTGTTGAATACCAAAATCCGCAACAACACTAAACAAAGTTACAAAAGAAAGAACAAATTGGTGCTGGCCGGAGACATACGCTCCCAGATACCTAAAAAGGGCGGCATAACCGATAAAAACCAAGACCGCCGCGCAGATTCTTGAGCCTACCAAAATTAATATATTTTTCGAAACTTTACTTCCCATACTTGATATCATACTCGATTATCAGCATTTAAAAAAGAGTCAGCGAAATTAATATAAGACCAAATAAAGAACCAGGGTCCAGGGCACAAAAATTTGCCTTGATTCCCTGGTTCAATATTTTACCAGTCTATATTATTGATCGATCTGTCCTTTGCTTGGATAACCATCAACTTCACTTTGACCTAAAATTGTCGGCGCTTTGCTTCGATATTTCTTCTTCCAAGTAATACCATCAAGCGGGATTTTCTGACCTTTCTGAATTACGTAAATCGCAGCTGAGGCATCCCCTTTAATCAGAGTTCCATCGACCGGAGACAAAGGTAACCCGTCAGACATTGCTGATCCTTCATCTTGCAGAAGCAAAACAGCTTCTTTCACAACCGCTCTTTGCTTTAAGACAAATTGTGAAATGTAATGCTTTGTCCCATTCTTATAAAGATAATAGGAACCGTCTGGTAATTTAAAGTATGTATTATCAGGAGGGGCAACATAACCATCAACATTTGCATTTCCTAATTCATCAGCACTAAAACTAACAACATTTTTCATACTAAACTTTTTTAGTTTGAAAACTGTGTCAGAAATTGGGTGTAGAAGATTGTTACCCAGTAGGTATAGGGTTGGTGTAGTGGTAAACTTTACGAGCGTTCCATTTTTAGGCAAGAGGAAGCCCCCACCGCTATAAGCATCAATTTCGTCCTGCGGCAAGGTAATGACGTTCTTAAATGAGAAAGCGTATTGCTTAAAAGTAAACCCAGTTAAAGCCATTTTCTGGCTGTTTTGAATTAAGTAGACAGTCTTAGAGTTCTCACCAACCAGCAAAGTACCGTCTTTAGGAGTCAGCAGGCTTGCCGTTGCGAACAAATCCGCTTCTCCCTGCGATACCGTTAACGCTTTCGTGGCGCTTAACCCTCTTTGTTTCAAAACGAAACTAGAAACTGGATGCTTCTTATTATTCGCAAAAACATAAAGTTTATTTGCTGGGTCGGTATCTACCTTAATAATAACGTTATCAGCCGGTCCTAAAATAGCACCTGCATCTATTGAGGAGAGTTCGGTTGGAGAAACAATAACTGTCGCCCCTAAATTCAGACCTCTCGCTTGTGCAACGAAACCGGGCACAGCTGATCTCAATCCATTGTTGATAATGTAGATTGTGTTATCTGACGAAACCTTAATTAAAGTTCCATTCGGGTATCTAAACCATTCATCAAAAAACTTCCAAAAATTATAGTTACCATTATAAACGTGAGGAGTGTACCTATACAACGCCGCGGTTGCACTGTTAAGAAGTGTCACCGTTTGCTGAGGCTGAGGATTTTGTGGCCCGCCCAAAGTATTAGTTAAAGTGATTACGTCGTTAACTCTGGAGATACGAACTGCAGCACTACCTGATGTGTTTCCCTGAGCATCTATAGCTGGTCCTCTGCCACCCGGGGTGTTGAAACTGCGCATAAGCGAACCCGGCGCTCCAACGTATCTGTTACCTTGAGCATCGAAACCACCAAACAGTTGAGCGTAGAATCCTAGAAAAATCTGGTCACAGCCGCCGCTGTCCGGACAGCCGAAACCTAAGGAGTGGTCGAGGGCTCGTTGTAGCTTCGAACCACTAAAATTACCATTTATAAGACTTTGCTCCTTTTGGAGTGTCACTATAATTACCTGTGGGTTCATACCACTTTTAACTGAAGCGTCCCAAATTAATTCCGCCGCAGTGCGCAATCTGCCTAAATTAGGTTGGGGATCCCCTAATCCAGTTTTCACTGAGGAGTCTTGCGGTTCTTTTAACAATAGTAGGAACTGCGTGTCTGTTCGAGCGAGCATGCTCCCCTTGGAAACTAAGAATTGCTGGATACCCGCGGCAGAACCAAAAGTTTGCGTGTCAGAAAAAACTTTGTCGTCAATCAACTTACTTGCATTGAAATCCGCAAAAACTGAAGCTGACGGCGCAAAAACAAGCACCGCGAGCAAGAATCCTAAAATTGTTTTTTTGTTAAACATATTTCTCCTTCATATTACGACGTCTCAAATAAAATTCTATCTAATAAAGGCGTTTCCGATTGGATAACTTTGCAAATCACTATCCGTGATAATCATTATCGCTCCCCCGTTTAACCCCCTGTCGATCCAAAATGCGTAATTCATCGGGTGTAACTGGCCGTCAATTACCCAATATAATGTTTTTCCGCTCTTGGTCTTTACCTGTGTTCCTTCTAGAGGGGGCATTAACTTTCCCTGGACCAACGAAGCTAATTCAACATCTGACAAAACTGCAATTTGAGTGATTCTTCTTTGCTGAAATATTTGAAAAGTCATCGGTCTTTTAATACCATCTACCACCTGATAGATGGTTGGGTCGTTAGCAGATTTAATAACGGTATTCTCGGCGGGCGCTACAAAAGGCCCCAACGGAAAGTTCGCCAGAACCACTTCATCAACCTCCCTTGGAATCACCGCGGAAAATTTCTGGTTCAAAATAAAAGCAGAAACCGGTAATTTTTTTCCACCACTAATATAATAAAGATTACCAGTACTAGTTTCTCGAACTAAATCTCCTTCGTTTACCACAGTAACAAAAGCGGTGTTAGGGTCTAAGGATTTCAGAGCATTTATTTTACCGGTACCAAGTAACCCTGCGCAAGATTGACTGTTACAATTTATGAGATTCAGGGAATCTATTGATTCGGTGGTTTTTAAAATGCGATTTCTTATTTCTACGTTCGTTGCATTAGGATACAATGATTTAATTAATGCAGCTTGGGCACTAACGAATGGAACCGCCAAAGAAGTACCGGATGCGTACGCGTAAGCACTACTGCTTTTTGCTTTGGTGACTGGATCATGATTTATAGTAGAAAGTATTCTTTTCCCGGGAGCAGTAACGTCGACACAAAGTTTTCCGTAATTTGAAAAAACTGCTTTTTGATCATTCACATCAATCGCCGCAACACCAATGACCATATTTTCACCATTATCGTTACAAATCGGGAAAACTGGGCTTTGATCCAAGTTGCTTCCGGTCGCAGCTACATCATTACCAGCAGCAGAAATAATAGTTACATTTTTGTTGTAGGCATAGCGAATAGCATTTGAGAGGGTCGTATCATTACCAAAACCAACCCCGCCAAGACTCATGTTCACAACATTGGCATTATGATCCGCTGCGTAAACAATCGCTGCGGCGACATCCGCAGAATTACCCATACCTGTAGAATCTAAAGCCTTCAATGGAAGGAGAAGACTATTCCAACTGCCACCAACGATACCTCGAAAATTATTTGGAGTAGCACCAACGACACCCGCTACTAATGTGCCGTGACCGTTGTCATCTGAGTTTGTTGAAAAAGGAATAACGGTTTTTTGAATAAAGTCAAAGCCCGGCGCCACTTGCCCAGCGCCCAAATCTTCATGGGTTCCATCTATACCTGTATCAATAATCGCCACCACAACATTAGGACTTCCAACGCTCTTATCCCATGCTTCGGGAAACTTAGCACTGTGCAGACCCCATTGACGGTCAACGTTTTTGGTGTCCGAGCTAAAGCCTGGGTCATTTACAGTTGTAGCATCAATTTTAACAATACGCTCAGGCTCAATATAGACAATATTTTGCCCAAACTTACTCAAAAATTCTTTGCGGGAATAAAGGGTATCTACTCGAAAGGTGTTTTTAAAAGGTTCGTGAGTCGTATCAACAAAGACATTTTCAATATTCTGAATTTTTTTATCGCCGGCAAATATCTGAACACCCTCTTGTTTTAATTGCATGACAAAAGAGTTGGTAGGCGCGGGTAATGCTAAATTGCTCTCAATCGAGAAAGTAACTGTGGGTGCCTTAAAAATAGAAAATCCTGGCATTACTGCCAGTATTATGAGGATAAATTTTATTACCAGGATTTTCTTTGTTTTCATTATTTTTTAGAGTAGTCGCCTCTTAAAGATTTCCATTTAATCTTAAAAAGGTCAATTAGTGATTCTACATAGGCCCTCAGCGGGACGTGTCCGCCACCATGCTCTGTCCAGGATAAAGCCACTTCCTTTATCTTATAACCCTGTTTCAAGGCGATCGTTAGAACTTCCATATCGAAGCCCCAGCGACTGATGGTTACCAGAGGAAAAATATTTTTTGCAGCATCTTTGGTAAAAGCCTTAAAACCTAATTGGGTGTCTTTTATACCAGGAATTGCCACAACTTGAATAAGTAAATTTGCCGCCCTACTCAACACAACCCTATATAACGGCTGGTGAACCTTTACCGTTTCCGGATTTAGATAGCGTGAACCAATTACTACATCGTAACCAGCCTTAAATGCTGGTAGAAATTTTTCAACTTCCGATATAGGAGTAGCATTATCAGCGTCCATGAACATGATAATGTCCCCGTCTGCTTTATCCAATATACCGCGCTTTACAGCATTCCCCTTGCCACCTACGGCCAAGTTAATAGCTGAAGCCTTCTTCACCTTTGTTACTTCCAATTCTTTAACAACGTCAAAGGTGCGATCAGATGTTCCATTCACTACGACAATAATTTCGTAGTCGTACTCCTGCTTATTTAAATACGTATCAACGTCCAATAATGTTTCAGTTATTCTTTTTTCTTCATTATAAGCAGGTATTACGATGGATAATTTCATTTTATTTTTATTATTGCTCTTTTGCTTCTTGATTATACCATAAAAAACCAGACAGCATCCGCTGTCTGGTTTTAAAACTACAATTCAATTGTTAGCTTTGCTATTAATTACTCAAAACGTACTTTAGGGAAAAGACCCTTACGTTTAGCAAATGCGATTGCTAGAGTGACTAATCCTGCGAACACGAAAGCAGTTGTTGCACTAGATCCAGTTTTAGGAGCAACAAATACTGCACCTAAAACTTTTGGTTGAACTAACTTAACTATTACGGTATTTCCGTATGTATTAACTAAGTTCAAAGATCCTTGTGGAAGTGTGTACTTAACTCGGACTCTGAAGGTGTGGCTAATCGAGCTACCAGTTGGAACTATTTCTGCCGGCCAAGAGATAACATTACCATTCATAGTTCCGCCATTTAAGTCGACCATCGACGCGTAGTTCAGAACACCTGACAAATCATCTGAAACTACAAAGTTAGTTGCAGGAGCGTTGCCATCGTTTCTAACAGTTACTGTGTAGAGAATAAAGTTTTCTCTATCAGCAGGTGCACTTGTTGCATCGATGTTTTTAGTTTCGTTGAAAGCTCTTTTCGAGTAGCTTAAGTTTACAAAACCACCGTTAACCTGGCTGATTAAAACATTTGCTGTGTCTTGAATCTGACCATAATTATCTGCAGCAGCTTGAGCAACGTTAGTTAAAGTTGTTGCGGAAGTCGCGCTTACATTTGCATCAAACAAAATTGTTCTTTGCTGACTTGTGCTGAGCTGACCAATGTACAAACGATTTCCGATAAGAGAATCAGAGGCGTTGCTTCCATCAAGACGAACTGTTCCACTGATAAAGCTCAAACCACTTGGTAACAAATCATTAACATAAACATTATTTAATGTTTGAGTTCCGGTGTTGCTTACAGTGATCTGGAATGTAACACGGTTATTAACAGAGGCATTGACGCTCTTTTGGAAAGTCGTGTTTTGCGTATTATTTCTAACCATTTTACTAATGCTCATCTGCGGGTAGGTTGCTATCGAACAACCGCTTGTGTTGTTAACAGTAACGTTTGCAGTATCTGATATTGTGCTCATTCTGTCTGCAGAGGTACTTGCACTGTTGGTGATTACTGTTTGCTGACAAGCTGGTAAGTTACTTGCTACTGTACCTTCGAAGTAAACAGTTGAAGTTTGACCAGCATTTAAATTACCAATATTTTGAGCGCTATTTCTGAAAGCATCTCCAAACGCTGAGCCATTTAGTCTTGCGCTACCGCTTGTGTAATTTAGGAAGTTAGGAATGTTGTCAAAAATTGTTACGTTGGTAGCAGGTCCATTTATAGATGTAACCTGAATTTGATAAGCAATTCTATCCCCTGCGTTAGCACTTATAGTTTTTGTAAAGGAAGCATTTGGATTTTGAGTTAAATTTTTTGCTTGCTTCACAATTTGTAGTGTGCCAGTTTGCTGAGCACAGATTACATTAACAGTTGCAGAAGCATTTTGGCTAGCGGTCTGATCTGCGATAACACTAGCAGTGTTAACTATCTGACCACAGCTTGGGTTAGATAAGTTCACGCCAGTACTAAAATCTACAGTGAAGCTTTCTCCGACAGCTAATGTAGGAACAACGATATTGTTAAAAGTTGAACCGTTGTTATTACTAATTGCAAAGCTGTTAGGAGTTAAGTTCAATCCACCAGGCAAAGCATCTGTTAAACGGACATTGTTCAAAACTGTGTTACCAGTGTTAGTAACTCGGATTTGGAATTGAACAGTACTACCGTTAGACACGTTTACACTTGGACCATAGCTGGTTGTGACGTCTCTAACAACTTTGGTAATAGAGAGCGAACGAACTGCTGGAGGAGGTGTAATAGCTCTAGGAGATACACTAGCGGTATCACTTACTTGAGGGGTGTTATCAGCTTTTGCTAAAGCTGTGTTTACTGATTGGTTTGGTCCGTTGTAGATAGCTGTGAAAATTATCGGTGCGGAAGATTGTCCCGGAGCCAAGTCACCAATCGATCTAGGATTAAAAGTGAAATTGTATCCAGCAGGAGTAGGGTCTGTTACTACAACATTTTTTGCTGTAACTGTACCAGTGTTTCTAACAACCACACTGAAATCAACTGAACTACCAGGAGTAACTGTAACCGACTCACTGAAAGCTCCACCCACAGATGACTCTCTAACTGTCTTTTCGATAGCAAGAGTTGTGTCAGTTACTGGAGGAGGTGTAATAGCTTGTCCGTTAACTAATACTGTAAAAATAACAAGACCGGAGTATTCGAAACATGCTTTCACGTTTCCAATATTTACTGCTCCGTTAAAAACACCATCGGGCAAATTTACCAAAACCTGTCCGCTTCCACAACTTCCCGTGGAAGTTAAACCGTACTCTACAGCCGCTGCATCTTTGATACAAAGCTGAGTAGAGCCCGATACATAACTTAAGGTAGTTGGAACTGCGGTGTTTATTTTAGTATCCCCACCTCTTGAAGCGTCGATGCTGTATGCCGCATTGGCATTATCAGCAGTAACTGCCGCAGAAACGTTGTGCGAAGTAGAAGAACCAGCGTCTACTTGAGTTTGAACTAAAGTGTTCAAAGCTGTTGTAGCCGATGGAAAATCTGGAGTTGCACCGTTATGAAAATAAACGGATACACGAACTTTATCGCCAGGCTTAGCGTTAATACCCGCTGCGTGCTCGGAAGCGTTAGCAGCATAATTAGCATCTCTACCTGTGCCGTCTAAGTTTTTTACATCAACCAAAGGTAAATCACGGCAGTTGCTACTGTCGTAAGCCAAAGGCCAAATGTTAAATGCTGGGCTAACGGGTCCGTTACCACAGCTATCCGCGACAACGTTGTCGCGCATGTGATTAAATCCAAAAGCTGCTACAGCAACAAACAAAATTGCTAAAGCCAGGTATCTGAATCTAAGTTTCTCTAAGAATTTCTTCATATTGCTTATTCCTATATTACTTAATTGGTCTGGTTATTTTTACTAGGGTTAACTAGTAAGAGTAATTCGCAACTTTTACGCGCTACTCTTATCAGTTAAAGAAAGGGATGCTGTGTACGTACGTGGTTAGACGTACGTACACAGCGTGTACTCTTCAGCGCTGTGCCAACCTCCCGAAGAGGTTAGTCGCAAACGACTGAACTGCATACTGAGAAACAGTCACACTGACCTGCCCTTGGATCCTCCGATTCCAGGGCTGGTTGATTGGGGCTTCGACCGAATTTGCGATCGGCCGATCCAGCACGGGCGTCTGCGTCGACAGCCCGATACTGAGGTTCGCTCCGCCTCCACCAAGCGGCGCGATATGGAATCGCGTCACCGGCTGACCGACGGGCTTGTTGCCATCGGCGGGCTTGTTACTACCGCCCAGGCCGCACAGAGGATGGAGCTCCTTGGAGATAACTCCACGAATTACCATCCCTACAACACAAGCCAAGGCGACGCACTGGCCACCTTCGCCGATACCTCGGACACAGTAGAAACCTGGGCCGGGAGTCTTGGGCGGCGGCGTCGTAGTCACCGTGATAGGAGGCGTGACGTCCCTCGGCGGCGCAGGTGGCGCAACCTTCTTTGGCCAGGCCAGGAAGGTGTACTCCACACCCATCAACGGGTGTGCGATATTCGTGCAATACTGCAAGATATCGATCACGCGACCGCTTTTCAGCTGGCACCGGGCGACGAGGAATTTTCCCCCGCTGCCATCGTAGATCCGGTTCTTCCCTACGATCCGGAGCCCGGTGTTCTTGGCGTATGGCATCCCCTTCGGGATGTCGACGACAGAACACTTCTCGTTCTCCGCGAGCGCGATCAGTTCCCGCGTTTCCGCGGAATCAAGCTGACCGTACTGATAGAAGAACTTTGGCACGCTGAGCGTGGTACGAACCGTATCC
>JBKJSV010000009.1:0-7120 GCA_046595755.1 Candidatus Doudnaibacteriota bacterium
CCAGCATTGGGTAAGGAAAGGTGACAGGACTCACAAATGTTGGCAAGTTGTAAAAGTTGAAACAGGCGGCGAGGGCGTAAAACCAAATGAGCCGGATGATTTACCTTTTTGATTGTCTGCGGCTGTCCTTAGGTGGATTTGAAAAAATAATTTCCCGTAGACAAGTAGTCGCCGCAGTAGTCGGTCTACTTGTCTACAGCTATTTTATTATTATTTTAAATATTTATATATATAAAAAGGCGCTTATAGCAGGACTACGGCAGCACTATTTTAATGTTTTGCATTTTAGTAATTAAGCAAAAAGTACGTTAGACCCGCAGACCCGTAGACCCGACTAATAGAACGACTATTGCCTACGGCGCAAAGTAAAAAAAATTAATTATGAAAAGTGCCCAAGACCCACGCCACGATAGAATACAACAAGAGTGCTGGATATACTTATGGAATACATATCCGCAGACAAGGAGATTGTTATGGCATACTCCTAATGAATTACGTCCATATCCTAAAGAGAATGAACGGCAGTTTATGATTAGACTATCACAGGCTAAGGCAATTGGTGTAATGAAAGGAGTATGGGATTTAGTATTTTATTGGAAAGGAGTGCTATACATATTCGATATTAAGATTGGTAACGATAGATTATCCGAAGAGCAACTGGACTTTGAGCGGCAAGTAATAGCACAGGGAGGCAAGTCTTTTATTATCGAATCTACACAGCAATTTAAAGACATCATATTAACTTTGCCTTTATGAGTAAGAACAAAGGACACTTCAATAATGGTAACAACTTCTGGGAGCAAAGAGCTAAGCACGGAAGAGATAAGTTATTCGCCGATGCAAATAAAATGAGAGATGCAGCATGTGAATACTTTCAATGGTGTGTCGATAATCCTTGGAAGAAAGAGCAAGCGATGTCAATTGATAAAGAACTTGTTATTGCCGAGTTATGTATTCAAAGACCTTTTACCATGCAAGGGCTTTGCAATTTTATTGGGTGTAATACTGCCTACTTCAGACAATTTAAGGCAGATAAGATAAAATGTACTGCCGATTTTTCTGCCGTCATTGAATGGATAGAGGACACTATTTATCAGCAGAAGTTTGAAGGAGCTACTGTCGGAGTATTTAATGCCAACATAATCAGCAGGGACTTAGGCTTGGTAGATAAGAGTGAAACTAAAGTGGATGTTATTACAGTTGAACAACCGGAAGACTAAAATATTATTCTTATGACAGCGAATCAAATAGCTATGGCACTCGTAACAAATATTTACGAAAGCCTACAATTGCAGAACCCTGACATGCCTTCGGCTGCCCTCGTCGCCTCGTCGAAGGTGTCGGCAATGGCAGCGTTGAACGTGGTAGTAAATGCAACGCCAGCAGATAAGAATTGGTGGCAAGCGGTAGCACGTGAAACAGGGAATATCACAACTATACACACCGGCGAATCGATGCGTATAGTTAACAAGCTTGACGTAGTTAAGACAGAAAGTGACCCGCTGGACGAAACGGTTACCCGGGTCTTTAAAACGCCATTAAGCATTGCTGCCGCTGAAATAACTGCCTTTCAACCTAAAGTAGTTAGCGAAGAATTAAACCAGCCGACGATTCTTGTTGTGCAGGACGAAAAAGCAAGCGGTAATCATCAAACGCCAATCAACGAATTACCAAAGGAAATATGAAGGTAGTTCTTCCTCCATGGCGGCAGCTTATTAACGAGCGGTTTATTCCTTTAATGTCGAATGTAGACAGATATCTTATACTGTATGGCGGTCGTGGTAGCGGCAAGTCTGATGCTATTGCAAAGAAGTTGATTAAGCGTTGTCTTACTGAAAAGTTCTTTCGCTTTGTACTATACCGAAAAGTTTATAACACGATAAAAGATTCACAGTTTCAAAACATAAAGGATATTATTTATGAATGGGGGCTGCAATCATTGTTCACGTTTACTGAATCGCCTTTACTGATTAGATGTGTCAACGGAAATAAATTTATTTGCCGTGGTGGCGACGAGCCCGGAAAACTGAAGTCTATTAAGGACCCAACTGGCGTATGGTATGAGGAGGAAATTCCAGACGAGAATGATTTCATAACTATAACAGCTTCGATAAGAACTAAGAAAGCTTTATACCTTCAGGAGGTGTTTACTATTAACCCTGAAATAGAAGGAGCAGATTATAAAGAGCATTGGTTTTGGAAACAGTTCTTTAAAGATAAAGACGAATTAAACTTTAGCGATATTACAACCGTAGAGCTTCCGGCAACGTTATTGCTGCCAGCTCGTACAGTTGAATTGACTTACACTTGCCATCACAGTACATTTCAAGACAATAAGTGGATACCGGATGAATTTATCGGACGACTTATTAAACTGAAAGAAACTAATGAATATTATTATACGATATATGCCTTGGGAGTGTGGGGTGTTAGAAGCACTGATGGAAATTTCTATAAGCTATTCAAGAGAGCTAAGAATGTTCTGAGTAGGCATCACTTATGGTGTCGATATAATCCTAATATTGCTTTGCATCTTACTTTTGACTTTAACGTTCATCCTTATGTGACAATCTGTATTCATCAGGTAGTAGGTAAGCGAGCGGTCCAGATTGACGAAATATGTTTGCCAACGCCGAACAATAAAACCGATTTAGCTTGTAAAGAATTTGTCCGTCGATACCCTACACATAAAGGCGGTGTCTTTGTATATGGAGACCCGAGTGGTGTCAAGGAGGATACAAGGACCGAGAAAGGTTATAATGACTTTTTAATTATTGCAAAAGAGTTGCTTAGTTTTGCTGTGCAGATGCGATACCAGAAATCGGCGCCGCCTGTAGTGATGAGAGGTATGTTTATTAACGAGGTATTCGATAGTGGTTTTGAAGGACTGGAATTTTATATCAGCGATGCCTGTGTTCATACGGTAGCTGATTATCAAAACTTAAAAGAGGCAAGCGATGGAACGAAAGCAAAGATTAAGGTGAAGAATAAAGATACTGGAGTATCGTATGAAAAGTATGGTCATACTTCAGATGCTAACGATTATTTTTATTGCTCTGCTTTCTTTCGTGAGTTCTTAGCATACCAGCGGGGCAATGTAGTAAGGAAACCGAAGACAGGTAATAACGCATCTAAAAATCGATATTAAAACTATGTATTTATATCCGAAAGATTTTAAGCAGTTAATCAAGACTGATAACTTAAACCAAATAATCGACAGTGACCAAAGTATTCTTGACGCTGTTATATTAGCAGCTGAAAGCGAAGCGAAGTCATACCTTGTGCAGAAGTATGATGTTGCTCGGGAGTTTTCAGATACTAAATTATGGTCACCTTTATTAGCTTATAAAGCAACTGACCGGGTTTACGTTGATGCTTCAGCATATAACAATCAAGCGACATACAGCGCCGGAAGTTTGACTCTTCAAAACGGTATTGTTTATATCAATACAACTGCTGTCGATGTTGCCGAAGCATTTAGTGGAGCTAAATGGTATCCGCTTGGTGTTCAATACCAAATGTTCTATGTTAAGCTGCCATGGCCTGAGTTTAATTTTAAAACAGGATACACGATAGGCACGAAAGTATGGTGGAAAGACAGCGTTTATACCGCTCTTCGTGAAAGCGTTTATTATAGCCATGACAGTCAATTACAATCTAATTCAAATAGCACAATCAGCAACGCTGAGCCTTCGTTAAGCACTTCTTATTGGGGCGTTGGTGTGCCTTATACTATTGCCGCAGGAACTTTACTTACCGATATAACGAAATGGCAGTTAGGCGACAATCGTAATCCGCAGATGGTGAATTATGTTGTCGATATTGCGCTTTATACAGTTCATTCACGGATAAGCCCACGAAACATTCCTGACCTAAGAGTTAAGCGTTATGATGATGCTATTATGTGGCTAAAGTCGATAGCTAAAGGCGATTATATCACCGCAGACATTACCAAAAAGCAACCAACAAGCGGCAACCGTATTCGATACGGAGGAAACGTTAAACAAATAAATCATTATTAATGGGAACAAAGAAAGCGAATAAGCTATCGATAACCGATGTCCAACTCCCTCGGGTTAGGCAGGATATTTTAAGCTGGCGGGATGCGATAGCTGAAACTGAACAAGCGTGGTATCCGTTCAGAGTTAAAATGCAGCGTTTATTCGCTGATACAGTATTAAACGGCCACGTTGAAGCTTGTATGCAGAAACGCCGGGACTTAACATTGCTTCGGGACTTCCGATTTGAAGTAGATGGAGAAGATGTTGAAGACATCACAAGGCTATTCAGGCAAGAATGGTTCTTTAACTTCGGAGCGTATGTTGTTGACGCTTTATTCTACGGTTATTCTCTTATAGCACTCGGCGACATTGTGGATAATTTATTTAGTAAGGTGGATATAGTAAGGCGCTGGAATGTTAGCCCTGACCGTAAGAATGTAAGCTCATTTGTTTACGGTATTAGCGGCAGCAACTTTTTAGAAAAGCCTTATGCTGATTGGCATGTTTACGTCGAAACACCAAATGAAATTGGACTTAGCTACTGCGGCAACGGCTTACTTTATAAAGTAGGCATATACGAAATCTTCTGCCGCAATCTTCTTGGAGCGAATGCTGACTTTGTTGAGCTATACGCTCAGCCGTACAGGGTTGGTAAAACAATGAAGACAGGCGAGGATGAACGTGCTGAACTGGAGAACGCTTTACGTTTGATGGGAAGCTCCGGTTATGCTATAATCGACCCTACTGACGAAATCGCATTCTTAGAAACTGCATTAGGTGGAACAGGATATAAAGGTTACGACAATCTTGAAGCACGTTGCGAGAAGAAGATAAGTAAAATTATACTTGGCCACGCTGATGCGATTGATAGTGTACCCGGCAAGCTTGGAAATGATAACGATAGCAGCCCGGCAGCTCAGGCACTTAAATCAATTCAGTCACGTGACGGACGTTTCTTTGAGAACGTGGTAAACAATATGCTTATCGGCAAGATGAGAAATCTTGGCTTTATATTTCCTGAAGGTGGAAGGTTTGTGTTACGCAATGACGATGAAAAAGAAGAACAGCGTCGCAGGGAAGACGAAAGCAACTTTAAGACTGCTGACATTGCTTTAAAAATGACACAAGCCGGGTTGAGTATGGATGCAAAGTATTTCGAAGAGCGGACAGGCATACCCAGCACAAACGTTGCTAAGCCATTACCTAAAAACGTAGAAAACAGACTGAATGAATTATACAGACAGTGAAATTGAGAAGTTGCTGACCGGAATCTTTAATGGACGTATCACAGAGATGAAACTTCCAAAGGGTTTGTATAATGCTATTGGCGAATATCTTGAAAAGGGTTTGTTTAAAGGGTTTGGGTCAACAATAGAAACAGTTACGGCGAAAAATTTGCCTTTATTAGCTCAGTTGCGAGAGAACGTTTATATGTTCAGCGCCGCTAAGACATATCAGGAGGTAAAAGATATCAGTTCTTTGTTAGTAACAGGCGATGAAGTTAGAACGAAGCAGGAGTTTATGAAGTTAGGTCGTGAAAGATACGATACATGGAATAAAGCGTGGGGCGAAGCGGAGTATAATACAGCAATAGGTCAGGGGCAGAATGCAGCTAAATGGAAAGATATAATCGAGAACGCTGATGTATTGCCTTGGCTACGTTATTCAGCTATTGGTGACGCTTGTGTAATATGTCGTCCGCTTGATGGGTTTACTGCTCGTTATGACGATAAAGTCTGGGCTAAGATATATCCGCTTAATCATTTTAACTGCTTCTGCATAGTAGAGCAGGACAATGTCGGCGAGCGAACTAAAATGAAAGACCCGGGCGCTAATATTCCCGATGTATTTGACAATAACCCGGGCATGACTGGAAGTGTATTTACAAAAGACCATCCATATTTTAAAGAAGTGCCGAAAGCACTTGCAAAAAGAAACTTTGATTTACCATTATGAAGAAAAGGAACATAGCAGTTGACATGATTAGCGCCGCCTTGGCACACTATAAGAATTATCCTCACTTAAAGATAAAGAGTATCTCTTTGTCGAAGTTGTATTGGGTGGTATTCAAAGATTTTATGCAGCAAGCGGCGCCGGAAGTAAAGATTGAAGACGCTGTTATGTTTAATGAGTTAATAATTGAAAAAGGCAGCATGTTTCAGCTGAAGCATTTAGTTGTTCATTTAGATACGCCAAAAATAGAAGCGTAATGAAGGATAATAAGTTTGGATTCGGAGCGGTTAAGGAAAAACTTCTTCAGATGAAGAAAGAGTTGCCAAGAGTGCTGGCTAATGATGCTCAAAAGTTCTTTGTCAGCAGGTTTACAGCTCAAGCAGACGTAAACAATAAGCCTTGGCAAGAAGTACAAAGAAGAATACCCGGAACGAAAGCTTATACTTATCCGATAACGAAAGGCTTAACTCGAAGAACAAAGCCGATACTGATTGGAACAGGACGTTTAAGGCGTGAAGTAAATAGCAGTATTCGATTGGCAACATTTGAAATGATTAGACTTACGGTTGGCGATTTGCCGTATGCTGAACGACATAATGAAGGACTCGATAGGATGCCGCAGCGACAATATATGGGCGACAGCCCAATTTTGAGAGCACAACAAACGACAAAGATTAAACAATATATATCTAATTTATGGCCACGTTAAAGGAACCGCTTTTGGATGTTCTTACTAAGTTGAAGACTTTAGGTTTTGCGACAAGATGGAACAATCAACTTATAATGAATAAAGAGGGTAAGATAAATGACTTTGCTAAGCCAGCTTATTTCTTAGAAGTGATTCCTAACCCTGCTTTCGAATCTATTGGGCAAGGTATTAGGGCTTCTGATTTAGGTTTGCGAGTTCACATCATAAACGAATGGTATAGCGACGAAAGAGAGATGGATATATTCGGACTTAGAGACAGCGTTGTTGATTTACTTCACGGTTATAATCCGCCCGGGTGCGGTCCGATGGAATCGGTTACTGAAGCTCCGTCCGGCGATTACGATAACCTTGATTACTATACCATTGATTTCGTTTGCAACTTTATTGATACCGCAGGGCAAAGAAAGTATATCACAAAGGAAACGCCGACGAATTTAGAAACTACAAAATCTTTTAA
>JBKJSV010000065.1:0-3084 GCA_046595755.1 Candidatus Doudnaibacteriota bacterium
CCCATTTTTTTACACTCCTCAACAGCTTCATAGATTTTTATCGCGTCTCCTGATTCCGCCGTCATAACAGCCGCCATAAACTCCACAGTGTAGTTGGCTTTCATGTAGGCAGTTTGGTAAGAAACCATCGAGTAGGAAGCGGAATGGGATTTATTAAATCCATAAGCAGCGAAGGGTTCTATCCAGGTCCAAACTTCTTCGGCTTTTCTAGGTGCAAAGTTGGAGTGTTGGATACAGCCTTGAACAAATTTTTCTTTTTGCTTCGCCATTTCAGCGGGGATTTTTTTTCCGACAGCTTTACGAAATTTATCGACTTCTTCCCAAGTGTATCCAGCAATGTCGTGAGCTAAGGATAATAAATCGTCCTGGTAAACTAAAACCCCATAGCTTTTGTTTAAAATTCTTTCGAATGACGGATCTAGGTAGGTAACAAGTTTTGGATTATGAGCACGTTCAATATAAAGAGGGATGAATTGCAGTGGACCCGGTCGGTATAAGGCAATCATAGCCATAATGTCGAATATTGTTTTCGGCTGTAGCTCTTTTAAATACCTAGTCATTCCGGAGGAACCTAATTGGAAAACCCCAAAGGTGTGCCCTTCGGCTAAAAGTTTAAAAGTTTTTGGGTCGGGGTGGGGGAGATTGTATATATCGACTTTAATGTCGTGTCTCGCCTCAACAATTTTCAAGGCCTCTTCTAGAATAGAAAGGTTTCGAATTCCTAAAAGGTCGATTTTAATAACCCCGATTGCCTTACCGTTAGCGTTAACGTCTAAACCGTACATGTCGAACTGGGTGATCATGCGCTCACCATCCGGTTCTTTTTGTAAAGGAACGTAGTCGGTTAATTTGGTCGGGGTAACAACTATTCCTGCTGCGTGAACTGAAGCGTGTCTCGCGCCACCTTCAATTTTTTTCGCAATGTCTATAATTTTTTTAGTGTCATCATCTCTTTTGTAAGCTTCTGCAAGTTCTGACGAAATGCTCAAGGCTGTGTCGATAGTCATATCGAAACCTTGTTTTCCAAGGGGTATCATTTTAGCAATTCGATCACATTTGCCATAAGGGACGCCCAATGCCCGCCCGACGTCGCGAATTGCGGCACGAGCTTTCATCGTTCCAAATGTGATTATTTGTGCGACCTTGTCCTGACCATATTTCGCGGTGATGTATTTAATTACATCGTCTCGTCGATTGTCGGCAATATCTAAATCGATGTCGGGCGGGGTAGGGCGGTGCATTGTTAGGAAACGTTCAAAAGGGAGTTGAAAAACAATTGGATCAACGTTGGTTATCCCAATAACATATCCAACCATCGAACCTGCGGCTGATCCTCTAGTGTTGGTGATGACGTCCATTTCGTGGGCGGTGTTGGTGATATCCGCCAGTACTAAGAAATAAGTCGCGAAGCCCTTCTGAATAATAATATTTAATTCGTACTCTAACCGTTCAATTATATTTGCCGGTAATGTTTTTGGTTCGCCAGTTCCATAAAACTTTAAAGCTTTGGCAAAAGTTATTTCTCTAAGATAATTTTCTGGGGATTCCCCTTGAGGTGTCTCATAGACCGGGAAGTGCCTTTGGTTGATAGGTATTTCTAAGTTGCACATCGCTGCCACTGTTTGGGTGCCGGCAATAGCTTCTGGAATGTCTTTAAAAAGCTCTATCATTTCGGAAGTGGTCTTTAAAGATAGGTCATGAGAAGTCATATCCAAACGGCCGGTGTCGCTAGTTGTTTTCCCGGTTCCAATACAAACCAAAACATCTTGAGCCTCCGCGTCATCCTTATTAATGTAGTGACAGTCTGCTGTGGCAACTATCCCTAAATCATTTTCTTTTGCCAACTTCACTAGTTCTTTAATAATTTTTTCATTTTCGGTGCTCGGGATGCCGCGTTCGTTGCGCTGAACTTCAAGAAAAAAATTATCTTTACCAAAGATATCGATATACTCGCTAAGAACTTTTTCCGCTGTTTTAAAATCTTTATTCTTTAAAGTACGATAGATCTCTCCCCGAGGGCAACCAGAGAGGGCGATTATCCCTTCGGAGTATTTCTTTAAAATATTCTTATCGACTCGAGGCTTATAATAAAAACCATCCAAGTGGGCGGCGGTGCTTAGTAATATTAGATTTTTATATCCCTCAAAGTTTTTTGCTAATAGGGTCAAATGGTAGTAGTCGTCATCTACTTTTGCTTGTTTGTCAGTCAGGTTTCGGATAGCAACGTAAGCCTCAAATCCTATTATCGGCTTGATCCCTACTTCGTTAGCTTTGTTGTAGAATTCAATTGCACCGTATAAGACTCCGTGGTCTGTAAGAGCTAAAGAATCAAATTCTAGTTCCTTAGCACGCTCTAAAAGTGGCTCAATTTGGGATAGGCCGTCTAATAGGGAGAAATGCGAATGGACATGTAGGTGGGTAAACTTCATTGGTTTCATTATAACAGATAGAGGGAACAGGTTTCTGTAGGTCGACTGACCCATCAATCGGTAATATTTGTGATATAATTAAGTCATGGATTCTTTCGAAAAAGAAAAACTTGAAATTGCTGTGGAAGAAAGAGAGCTAAAGACCTTGGAGTTCTTCCAAGGATTTACAAAGAAAAAAAGAATTTTATTCTTTACTTTCGCTTTTCTAATTATTCCCGGGTTTTTTCTGACAAAGTTTGTCGCTTCTCAAATTTATTTGAATAACTTTGCTAAAACTCAAATTACTTCTCACCCAGCAATTTTAACTTCCTTGCCGATTGATATTATTGAAACAAAAGTCCTACCAGTGGTTTCCGATCAATACTCCGCGTACGCGTTGATAAAAAATCAAAACAAAGATCTTATTGCGAAGGATTTAAAATACGTGTTTTCTTTTGTTGATGAAAGCGGAAAGTCCCTAGCAACATCAGAAGGAAAAACCTTTCTATTGGGCGGCGAGCAAAAATACTTGATACTTCCGAATATAAAACTTAGCTCTAAGCCGAAAAGCGTAAAAATAGAAATCAGCGACCCTACTTGGAAACGCCGTTTCTTAATTCCAAATATTTCAATTAAGGCTGGTATTCCAACGGCGTCCGACACTCAGGATCCTGAA
>JBKJSV010000023.1:0-19039 GCA_046595755.1 Candidatus Doudnaibacteriota bacterium
CGTAAATGATATTTCAATTGGTTTGCCCGCAGAACTCAAGGCACGTCGATCTCAATATGAATATTACCGAGGAAAACTTTTAACTTTTAATGAATATGTCAGTTAATAATAAATACAATTTAGTCGCAGAAAGCACACAAAGCACTGTTGTTGCTGAGTATGTTCCTGACACAAAAAGAGTCTCTAATTACCAGAGTGAGGCTGATCTTGAGCGTGCTTTTATAGAACAGTTAAAAACTCAAGCGTACGAATACGTGACCATCACTGCTGAGGATGATCTTGTTATTAATCTAAGAAAACAATTAGAAAAGCTTAACGGCTTTGATTTTACCGATACTGAATGGGATAAGTTCTTTGTAAGTGAGATTGCTAACCCAAATCAAAGTATTGAAGGGAAAACTGCGACCATCCAAGAAGATCATATTAAAAATCTTACTCGTGATGATGGGTCAATCAAAAATGTCTATATCATTGATAAGCAAAACATTCATAACAATAGTTTACAGGTTATCAATCAGTACGCGACCGAAGACGGCAAACGTTCAAATCGTTACGATGTCACAGTACTCGTAAATGGGCTACCACTTATACATATTGAACTAAAACGTCGAGGCGTAGCAATTCAAGAGGCATTTAATCAAATTAATCGCTATCAAAGAGAAAGTTTCTGGGCTTCTTCTGGACTTTTTGAATATGTACAATTGTTCATCATCTCAAACGGGACACATACAAAATATTATAGTAATACGACTCGTTCACAACACATAAAAGAATCGAACGAAGGTGGTGTTAAAAAAGGAAAACGAACAAGTAATAGTTTTGAGTTTACTAGTTGGTGGGCAGATGCAACCAATAGACCTATTACTGACTTAATGGACTTTGGAAAGATATTTTTTGCTAAACATACTCTTTTAAATATACTTACTCGGTACTGTGTGTTTACTACAGACCGCCTACTTTTGGTTATGCGACCATACCAAATTGTCGCTACTGAAAAGATTTTAAATAAAATTGAGATTAGTACCACTTATAAAAAACTAGGCACAGCCGACGCTGGTGGTTATATCTGGCACACTACAGGCTCAGGCAAAACCTTGACCAGTTTCAAAACCGCACAACTCGTAAGTAAACTATCTCACATAGATAAGGTTGTCTTTGTTGTTGATCGTAAAGATTTGGATTACCAAACAATGCGTGAATATGACAAGTTTGAAAAAGGTGCCGCAAACAGTAACACAAGCACCTCTGTCCTTAAAAAACAACTTGAGGATACAAATTCTCGAATTATCATTACAACTATTCAAAAGCTAGATCGATTTATTGGACGCAATGGAAGTCATGAAATTTTTGATGGGCATGTTGTGATTATTTTTGACGAGTGTCATCGTTCTCAGTTTGGGGACATGCATGCGGCTATTACAAAAGCCTTCAAAAACTATCATATGTTTGGTTTTACAGGAACACCGATATTTGCAAAGAATGCATCTTCAGGTGGTCGTCCAGATTTAAAGACTACAGAACAAGCATTTGGAGAAAAATTACATACTTACACTATAGTAAATGCCATTTCTGATAAGAATGTTCTTCCTTTTAAGGTTGATTACGTTTCTACTGTTCGTGAAGCAGAAAACATTGAAGATAAAAAAGTAAGTGACATTGATCGTGAAGCAGTTCTTGCCGCACCTGAACGACTAGAAAATATTGTTCGTTATATACGTGAACATTTTGATCAAAAGACTAAACGAAATAGTTTCTATAAACTCAAAGACCGTAGACTGGCAGGTTTTAACTCTATTTTTGCAGTTGCCTCTATCGATGTAGCAAAAAAATACTATGCAGAATTTAAGAAACAATTAGCTGATGAACCCGGTGATAAGCGATTAAAAATTGCTACCATTTTTAGCTTTGGAGTAAACGACGAGGATGCTGATGGGATGATTGATGAAAACTCTGAAGATACGAGCGGATTAGATGTTAGCTCTAAAGATTTTCTTGATAGTGCTATTGTCGATTACAATGCAATGTTTGGAACTTCTTATGACACTTCATCTGATAAGTTTCAGAATTACTATAAAGATGTTAGTCAGAGAGTAAAAGACCGGGAGATTGATATTCTTATCGTGGTTAATATGTTTTTGACTGGATTTGATGCAACTACTCTTAACACTTTATGGGTAGATAAAAATCTTCGTTTGCACGGACTTCTTCAAGCATATTCGAGAACAAACCGTATTTTAAATAGCGTAAAAACTTTTGGAAATATTGTTTGTTTCCGTAATTTAGAAAAAGCAACAAATGAATCAATTGCACTCTTTGGTGACAAAGAAGCGAGCGGGATTGTTCTTCTAAAAGCATATGCTGACTACTATAATGGTTATAAGGATGGTGATAAAGAAATTCGAGGGTATAAGATTATTGTAGACGAATTGCTTGAAAAGTTCCCTGTTGGAGAAGCGATAATTGGAGAACAAAATCAAAAAGACTTTATTAAATTATATGGTGCTGTTTTACGTGTACGAAATATTCTCGTTACTTTTGATGAATTTGCTGGAAATGAAATTCTTACTGATCGTGATGTGCAAGACTATCACAGTATGTATATTGATTTGTACAATGAGTTCCGTAAGGGCACCGATGAAGAGAAAGAAAACATCAACGATGATATTGTCTTTGAAATGGAGCTTATTAAGCAAGTAGAGATTAACATTGACTATGTACTAGGACTTATAAAGAAATACCACGAAGACCATACAAAAAATCGTGAACTTTTGATTGATATTAATAAAGCTATTGATTCTAGTGTTGAGTTACGTAACAAAAAAGATCTTATCAATCAGTTCATTACTTCTCTTGATGTCCATGCTGTCATTGATGAAGATTGGCAAAAATTCGTTGAAGAAAAAAAGATTGAGGAATTAGAAAAGATTATTGTTTCTGAAGATCTTGACCATGACGCTACTTACACGTTCATAAAGAATGCTTTTAGAGATGGAAGTGTGGCAACAACTGGTACTGCGATCTCAAAAGTACTACCCCCAGTATCTCGATTCTCCCCAACGGGTGAAAGAACACAAAAGAGAGAAAGTGTACTAACTAAATTAACTGGATTCTTCGAGCGATTCTTTGATATTTCCGGTGGTAAGTTTTCAGAAGATAAAGTAGAAAAATAAGTTACTACAAATGAACCCACTTTTAAACTACACAATAAGCAATAATGAATTAGCCATTAGTGATGGTTATGTTTTGCCTAAATACACGACCATTATAGGAAAAAATAATAGTGGTAAAAGTTGGCTGTTAAAATCAATCTTTAAAAAATTAGACAAAGGTCAGGAGCCTTTTAGTGTTTACTATGTTAGTCCTGAAAGATTCGGTGCCCTTGAGCGAAACACAGGATTAGAAGATGCTAGTTACTCTGATACGCTAGGAAGAGATCGTCAAAAATTAAAAAACCAGTCTGGTGACTTCATCACCGAATCTATATCGAAATTCAATGGTTTGATTGCTCAACTAAATAGAACCCCCAACAAAAGAAATAAAAAGATAAAAGACAAATTTTTAGAAAGTTTAAATAACAAAATTCCGAATATCGTTTTTTCATATACTACAAGTGAAGAATCTACACCTTTCCACTTTAAAATAAATGATAAATTTATAAATCCTAATAGTGATAATTTTTCTAGTGGCACTAATCAAGTGATTGCACTTATGACTAGTGTGATGTACTTCATATATTCTGGTAAATATACAAATGAAGCCACTCTACTATTAGATGAGCCTGATGTTCATATTCATCCAGATCTTCAAATAGAATTTGTAAATTTTTTAATTGAAGTAACAAAAAATACAAAGCATAAAGTTATTATTGCTACACATAGTAGTAGTATTATTTCTGGTTTTATTGACTCAAAGAATGCTTTTATTGGTGTTAGAAATGATTCCAATTTAGTATTAGATTTCTATAAAATTGATAGTTATATAAGAAGCCTCCTTCCTTCACTGGGTTCTCATTCTTTATCTCATGTATTTAATAAATCACCCTTGCTATTAGTTGAAGGTGATGACGATGAATTAGTTTGGCAATATGCAATAAAAAATTCAGGTAAAGATAAGTTGGTAAATTTTCATATAATCAAAACTGATAGCAAAAATGAGATGAAAAAATATGAAAAATTAATAACGGACATAGCCAGCAAACTATTTGATACCCCTATTGTCTATGAAATAAGGGATCGTGACAACACAGTCGATGAATTAAATGATCTTAATTTTATTAAACGATCTAAGTTAAATTGCAATGAGATAGAAAATTTAATATTTTCTAATGAAGTATTATTAGAATTGGGATATCGCTCCTATAATGATGCGTTGGCTAAGCTTAAGAATGCGTTTACTGATTGTTATTTGGAAAATAATTCAAGCCATACAAAAAACTCTTGTAAGGTATGTAAAGTTGTTGAACAATTAACTAATGATTCATTTGATAGAAATACAGCTGATCTGAAGGGCTCAGAAAATAAAATAATTTCAAAGCTAAAATCCGACAATCGTCTGTCTTGGGAAATTTTAGTTGCTAAGGCAATCGGTAAAAATATACACAAAAAGACAAGCCTACTAAATAACGAAGGGAGTATTTACCGTATGTTGGGTGAAAAAATATCTAGTTGGATTGGCTAAAATCCAGATGTTGGTAACTAATTACCATTAATTTTCGATCTAAGCTAGTATCTAACAGTACCCTTTAAATGGTATAATATTTTAACAACTGAATAGGAGACCTAACCCCTAAAGACCTTGAGTTTCTAGGATATGGTCGAAATCCCGCTAGAGAATAAAGGACTCCTCGTCAGAGTCACTCTAGCGGGTCATATCTGGAAACGGATATGGGTGAAAGCCGAAAGGTTTTCACCGCGATGGCGGGGAGCCTTTTGTTATAAAAGACTCACCATCGCACGCATTAATTCCCGCTAGAGTGCAATGCAATTTCAATATCCTGAGGATAGGAAGTTTTTTGTAAACTTTCTCGCTCATGGAGATGAATCTTTATTTGAACAAAAGTTCAAACACCTTTTTGATTTTAGAGATCCTGATATCAAAAGAAAAGAGTTCAACTCCATCCGCAAACAAATATATAACAAGCTCATACAGAAGTACGGCAAGGTATGCCAATTAAAGGCGTCGGCTAAGTGTTCTCTTTCTGATGAGTTCCATGTCGATCATTTCATACCGCTAAAGAGCAATGAGTTGAACAAGAACATTCGCAGGCAGAAGCGTACTGATAGCAAGAAAATACCTGCTCAAAGTTTTGGTTCTAATCATCCTGATAACTTTGTACTTGCTTGCAAGAACTGTAACCGAGACAAGGGTTACTTTTTTCATAAACCACAATATCGAGTGTTGATGATTGAAGACGATACTTTACGCAAAGAATGTAACGTTAAAGAATTCACACTGCCAAAAAATGAGTCTCGCATTGAACTCATTAAGTGGAATAAGTTGCCTAAAAACTATCTACAGGAAATAACCAAACTCCAACCAGACCTCGTCGCCTTAAATTCAGTGCTTGTACCAGATGAGTGGATGGCTCTGGCATTACAAATGAAAAATACCCTAAGCTTGAAAGAAATACCGATTTTTCTTTCAAGTTATCTTGGAGTACTTTCATCTATGGAGCTGTGGTTATTCTCAGGTATAGCTGACTTCCTGACCACTACGAAATCTGAAGAAATCATCGAGCAGTATCTCGCTTATTTAAGACATCCAAAGCGATACAAGCCACAAAAAGGACTATCTATTTTTCATCCTCTGCATCGAAAGAGTTAAGGTTATTATTTTTGTCCGAGAATGTCAGGTAGTTCAATAGTTAATCCTCGTCATCAGCAGAGCCTTGAGAATTTAAATTTACTTTAATTCCTTTGGTACTAATTTTGTTACTATTTGTTTCATTTGCGAGGATACTATTCTTCATAACCCATTCGTCATATTGTTTTTTAAGTTTTTCTGATAAGCCATCTACCGTAAAGCCAGCATGCTTATACGCTTTCATCAACAGAAAGAGTTGTTCGGGCTCCAATGATAGAAGCCCGGCATCACCATCCTCTTTACGGAATAAGACATTAAGTGTTTTACGCACAAAGTCAGGATGTTGTTGATCTAACCATTTCCTAACAAATTTAGGATCTCCTTCTCGTACCTTTTTATGGTAATGAAAAGCGGCGGCATCATTGGTTTCATCCATACAAATAGTTTTGGCTTTAATATATGCTTCAGCGAATTTAGCATCTTTTTCTAGCCAATCATAAAAAGTACTGCGATTGATGTTTAGTAACTTACAAGCTTTTGTAACACTAGCACCATTCTCCATGATACCTACAAATTTACTTTTGATGTCTCCTGTTTTCATAAACCTTTTCTGCCTTAATTCCATATCTCATCTCAAAGCGATGCAGGATAGTCGCTGCATGCTCCGCATCTAACTCAATGCCATAGCATATTCGACCTGTTTCTTCACAGGCTAGTGCGGTGGTCCCTGAGCCAAGGAAACCATCGTAAACAACGTCTCCAGTCCTAGTACTGTTCAGTACTAGGTTCTTAATCAGAGCTATTGGCTTTTGAGTAGCGTGATATGGGCTCTTGCTTGGTCTTGGAAAGAATAATACTGACTTGTCTTTTGCTCTCATGAATGTGTGAGTGCCGTACCAGCCGTATGCAATAAGTTCATGTTGGGGTAGATAGTCCATACGACCCATGACTGGTTGATTCTTTACCCATACCAAAAGCTGGGTAAATCGCACCTTAACTTTTCGCATTGATTCTCGAAGTGCGAATATCATTTTATCTGAATTGAAGATGTATATTGCGTTCTTGAGGGCTAGATGGGGAATAATTACATTGAGCCAATCTTCATTGAAACGAGCATACTCTATTTCATTTGTAATATTGTCATTAGCTATTGCTTTAGTGACCTTAATATCGACAAGATCTTTTTTACTCTCTGTGTAGTTTACTCCGTACGGCACGTCGCATATCACTGACTTTATTTTCTCATTACCAAAAAGCATATTAACTAAGTCAGTATCTCTCGCATCACCACAGGCAACTTTATGTTTCCCAACTTGCCAGATATCTCCACTAGTTACATTTAATCGCTTTGTTTCCTGTAAATTTTTCATATCGGTTTATTATTAAATCAATAAAGACAGGATCGATTTCGACCATAAACATCCTGCGTTTTAACTGCTCTGCGGTAATTAGTTCTCCGCCACTTCCACCAAACAGCGAGAGAATATTATCTCCAATCTTTGTACAGCGTTTGATGGGCTTATCATGAAGCACCACTGGCTTCTCTGTTGGGTGTTCATATTCAGCACCTGAGAGTCTATTCACTGCCCACACATCAATCATGTCGTAGAACTCATCGATGACACGATGACCATTAGTTATTTCTTTGTTTATTATCTCGTTGAAGTTTGTGTACTGCTTATTGAGGTATGGCTTACCTTTAATGCCATAAGTAATCGGCTCGTAAATTTTCGAGAACGCTATTTGGGGAGTTGGATTAGCTATTCCTTTTAACCAAATACAAGTACGCTTAAATATAATCCCAAGGTCACCATAAATCTTTTGAACAAGTGAGGCATATTTTTGGTCTGAGTAATAGAAAACATGCACATCTTTCTTGGATACAGAAAGTGCGTTCTCAATTGTTTTCTTCAGGAATGTTTCATACTCAATGTCGCTTTTGGTGTCGTCTACTGTGCCACCGTAGTTTTTAGTGCCACCAATACCGCTCTTGTACGAAAGAGAGATGTTATAGATTGGGTCGCAATAAATTAAATCAATCTTATGCTCACCGACTACTTTCTTTACTACTTCTGGGTCGGTTGAATCTCCACAAAGCAAAAAGTGAGACCCCAGCTTATACATTTCACCGAGCTTACTTTTAGGATCCGTGATTTTCTCTAGTTCTTTATCTACATTAAAGTCATCATTTTCAGTATCTAAGACATCACCATATAGACAGGCTAAATCGTCTGGCTCAAACCCAGTATCTAGCAAAAAGTTTTCATCAAACTCTTTGAGCATCTCCTCATTCCATTCACCACCAACAGCATTGAGTCTTAGACACAACGCTTTCTCTTTTTCGATGTCTGGAATGTTTACTTCTATACAAGGGATTTCCTTATGCCCAAGTTCCTTACATGCTTTCCACCTCATCTCGCCACCAATGATGGTGTTCTTGCGAGCTTGGGCAGAGTTAATAATAATTGGATCAACCATCGTATGCACGGTGATTGATTTCATCAACTGCTCGACTGCTTCCCTCGGATGTATTCGAGGATTGTTCTCATTAGCTTTTAGTTCGCCAACTGGAACGTACACTACTTTGAGTGTATTAGTATTTGGATCCATAAAAAGAATCGCTTAATTGTTAAAACAATTACGGTTTCAATTTAGGATCCTATGGAGAAGTGTTCGAAGTTTCTCGTTCGGTAATTTAACTCTAACTTTATTTTTTTATTAGTGCAATACCAAAAATCGCCTTACATTACGTATTTATGTAAAAAATGTAAATTAACAACTTAGAGTATCTTTTGTTCGTGCAACTTTATGTGTCAGGGTTGTAAATTGGTAATAAAAAAGTTTTCCACAGGTTATTTTTTAAAAAGGTTATTTCTGTCGGTTTTGTCGGTTTATTTCTTTTTAAAAAGTTTTGGATATTTTTTTATGTATTCTTCTTTTAATTCTTTTGATTGTTTTTTTGCCCAGCGAGCATTTTCTCTCTTTTTGTATCTATCATATGATTTTCTCACTGGATTATATTTCTCTACTCATTCTGGATTTTCTTTCTTGAGGAATATATAACAATGCACTTTACCCTCGTTATTCAAAACTTCTCTTGGATGTAGTTTTCCTTCTTTAATAAACTTCTTAATAGTTACTGACCGCACTTTCAAATCACTGGTCAGTTTCCACATAGAATAATAGCTATCTCTATCTTTGCAAACATATGTTGGGATGACACCATCTTTCACTGCCTTTTGGCAGAGCAGACATTTTTGACCATACCAATCCCACCAACCTGTTTCTTCATTGATACTATCTCCACAGACAAGACAGCTATATTGCCCGTCAATTGGAAACCCAGCAGGCTCTTTTTTAAGCCTCGCTTTCCTCTGCGTATCTTTCTTGGCTATCTCATAGACGAGTTCTACATAGCCCTGAAAGTTCGAGGCGGCTTCGTACGCCTCTTGGTCAGTCATTTCCTTACCTTTATCCTTACCGAGCTTTTTCATCTTCTCGACAAGGTCTTTGGATACTTCCATATAAATAATAGTTAATTGCTAAAAATAGCAGGTATACGGAGCGGACGAGACCCCTACCGCTATTACCTCTATTTTTATAACAATTAGCCTTATTGGCAATATCTAGACCCCGACTCACTTACCTCAAAGAGTCATCCTTAAAAGTGCTATAATGTCCTTACAAGGGTTGAACTCATGGGTACTTAACTCGAGTGTCCCGCCATGAAAAGTACCTGACCACGGTCAGGTACTTTTCATTGTGGGAAAGAACGGATGAGAAAGAATCCTGACCTTCCTCTGGGATGGTTGTGCCGCAGGCAAACCAAAGCGGAAATGCCGGAGCGGAACAAAGTGGAGCGACGGCCTACCTTCTCCGCCATGAAACTTTAATATCGGATAACCCTTTGACATTATTTCGAGGATCTTCTTTTTTGATTAATCTAGTTCAGTTTGATAAAGTAAACGCATGTTCGAAGAAATAATAGAAATAAAAGGAGCGGGACCAGGACCAACCAGCATCATTCTCGCTGGTGTTCATGGTAATGAAAAATGCGGTATAACCGCTTTTGAAAAAATATTACCTAACCTGGTTATTGAAAAAGGAACAGTTTTATTTGGGTACGGTAATCCAAAAGCGCTCGAGCGCAATCAGCGTTTCATGGAGGCAAATCTGAATCGTATGTTTAAAAACACCGATTTACTCTCAAACCATGAAAAAGCGAGCTATGAATACTCACGTGCACAATTTTTAAAAAAATATCTTGATCAAGCAAGCGCACTTTTAGATATTCACGCGAGCTATACTCCAGAGAGCAACCCTTTTATTATTTGCGAGGCGAAGGCCAAAAAAATCGCAGAATATTTGCCTGCAGATTTGGTTGTTTCAGGTTTCGACGATATAGAACCGGGTGGTACTGATTATTATATGAACGATACTGGTAAGATTGGCATTTGCTTGGAGTGCGGCTACCTTGAAAATCCGCAATCAATAGTTGTTGCGGAACAAGGCATTCTTGCTTTTCTAAAGGCACGGGGCCACTTGCCAAACAATCTACAACTTCTCAAGCAGTCACATGTTCAGATGTACCAGCTATATCTTACGAAAACCGACAGCTTCGTCTTATCCAAAACATTTAGAGACTTCGAATTAATATCGCTAGGCCAAATCATTGGCATAGATGGTGTCGAAAATATAATTGCGAAAAAAGAAAGCGTTATCCTGTTTGCTCGAAACCGACAACGCATTGGAGAAGAAGCTTTTCTACTTGGCGAAGCAAAACCGACCCCTTACTGATCACTCTCTATACGCCATGCCGCGAACATAGCAAGCGACCTCCTTCTTCACACTAAAAACACCTATGACCCGCACCGACCAAATAACCATCGCCGCAAAGCAAGCCATCCTGAACAAAGTCTTTCCAGGGTGCGTCATTGGTATTGTCGATAAGAGCGGTTATAAAGAAGTACTTCCGTTTGGCAACTTTACTTACAACACTACTTCCCCTATTGTCAAAGAAGACAGTATCTACGACACCGCATCTATTACTAAATCAATACCAACAGCAAGCTTGGCACTACAACTAATCGATCAAGGTAAGTTAAAACTAACTGACAAGTTAATTGACTACATTCCGGAGTTTGTAAATTCTGACAGAGAAACGGTTCTTATAAAGCACTTACTTACCTACACCTTAGATGGCTATGGCCTGGCTCATCTAAAAAGCACCGACGCGAAAGTTCTACACCAAACTCTACTAACTCAAAATTTTATAAAGCGTCCAGGAGAGGTTTTTAAGTACACCAACATCCCAGCGGCGCTTCTTGGTTTTGTCGTTGAAAAAATAAATAATCAAACTTTAGACAAACTGGCGCAAAGCCATTTTTTTGAACCTTTAGAAATGAAGCGCAGCACCTTTCATCCGGAAAACTTTTCCAAAGAAGAAATTGTTCCAACAGAAACCGATGATATTCGTGGCTCACTACATGGCATTGTCCACGACGAAAGCGCCCACACTTTTAAAAAAGAAGGACGTATTGTTGGGCACGCTGGTTTATTTTCTACCGCCCCGGACATTTTAAACTTTCTCGAAATGCTTTTACACAAAGGCAGCATTAACGGGCGCAAATATTTTTCTGAAAGTATCATCGACGCAATGGGCACTAATCAAATCCCTGAACTGAACGACTTTACAGGGTTAGGCTGGGAACTAAACCAACCTAGATTTATGGGAGACTTTTGTACACCACACACATTTGGGAAAACCGGGTTCACCGGCACTCTTTGTGTTTGCAACGTCGAAAAAGGTCTTGCTTACACGATTTTATCAAACAGAATTTACCCGAAACGCCCAACAAACTCAACCGCAATAAACGCCTTCCGTAAAAGCATCGGTGAAATAATTCTTAAAAACAAATAACTAGACCTAGGCAATTATTCGTTGGAAACCCCAGAATATTCCCAAAACTGCAATTATTACCGCCGCAATTTGAATAACTTTTGGGTACCAACTTTTATCTTTGAAAAATAATATTAGCGGCAAAATCAAAGCTATTATAATCAGCTGCCCGATCTCTATCCCGACATTAAAAAAGATCAGTGAGGAGACAAATCTGTCCCGGTTTATACTAACTTCTTCTAATACTCCAGCGAAACCCAATCCGTGGAAAAGACCAAAAAAGAATATCGCAGCGAACTTGCTTTTTAGATTTTTAAAAACATTGTATTTCTGAAGAAAAACCGTTGTGATCGCAACATAAGCAATAGAAAAAGCAATTAACGGCTCGACAATTTTAGAGCTCAAAACTAAAACACCGGTACCCGCCAACAATATTGTAATACTGTGCGCTACGGTAAATGTCCCCGTAAATCTTAAAATATCACGGATCGAAAGAAAAACTAAAAGCAAAGACAAAACGAATAAAATATGATCCGGACCCGACAGGATATGCTTGATCCCCAACATCGTATAATCTTTTGCATTATCCAAAAAGCTTGAATCGCGATTGTTCACGATTTTTAGAATATTATCCTCCCCGGAAAATCTTTCTTGAATTGACTCATCCTGAGTTTCAATAAAACTTTGAATCTCCTCCACAGAAGTATTTGGATTTTGCTGAATATATTCTTGCAGTGCTTTTGGTAGCAGCTCGTGAGCGCTAACTTCTAACCCGGGAGAAAACACAGAGAAAATTAAGAATAATGAAAAAAGTATTTTTTTCATCCTACTTAATTTTTTCATTTAATATTTTAGCGTATGCCATGGAAAAATTCGGGTTTAAAGTTTTAACTTTGCTAAAATATTCCTGCGCCTTAATCATGTTCCCATTCTTTTCTTCAATCATTCCAGCATGAAAAACTATCAGAGGATCACTCTGTCCTAGACGCAAAGCATTCTGAACAAATTGAGTCGCTTCGCCACTCTTCCCATTTTTGTACAAAACCCAAGCAAGAGTATCCGCGGCATAAATACTTGGACGGTCCTGATTCGCCCTGCGGGCAAGATCTTCCGCCAGATTTAAATCTAAATCATGGTCCGCCAAAAATAATGCCTTTTCCATATCCACGTTTACGCCGCTGGATCCGGATTTATCAAAAGCCACTTTCGCTAAAGCATAATACTGTTCGGCTTTTTTAAGATCTCCTTTCTCAGCATATACGTCAGCAATATTTGTCGCATACTGCGCTATTGGCAACTTATCGAAAGCTTTATTAAAGTAACCTGCCGCCGCGTCCAAATCTCCTTTTGCAAAAGATACTTTTCCCAAACCCTCTAAGGCTGGCGGGTAATCAGATACAACGGTTAAAGCAAATTCAAAAGACTTCTTTGCCTGATCCAGATCGTTTCGGGCTGCCAACTTACCTAATTCAACGTGACCCCAGGCAATATTTTCTGGAAAACTCGAGCCAGCATTAATGGCAGACAGGATTGCTTGTTTTGCCCCTGGAATATCACCCCTAAGCTCTCTAGCGTAGGCCACCCTACTGAAAGAACTATAGTCGGGCCTAAGGTCAACCATTTTTTGCAAAGATTCAATCGCTTCACTGTCCATACCCAATTCAGTTTGAGCGTCTGCTAGGATCCCATAGTAAATCGCTCTATCTGGGTTGATTTGAATGGTTTTGTTTGCCAAACTCAAGGCATCACGAAATTGATGCCTTCCCAAAGCAACGTTAGCCCTAAGCGAAAATATATCAGGATTATTTGGATCACTTTTTTCTGCGCTTTCCATCAGCCGATCGATCTTTGAGTAATAACCAACGTCCGCGCTCTCGCGTACTTTTTGCAGGTAGGCGTTAGAAAGCATTAGCTTCAACTCAACACTATCTGGATCGTTTTTTAAACGCTGCTCTGTCTCATAAACGATTTTATCGGTACCATTTGAACCTACTCCCAAACTCGCGACGGAATTTCGTCTAGCTTCCTTACTTTGTTTACTTATTAAGTATCCTCCCGCTATTCCAACCAAGACGAGTAGGTAGAATCCAAATAGAATATTTTTAGAAATTTTCATAAGGTTATTATAAATGGGGCGCAGCTAGCGCCCCATTTATATCTTACACTCAAATTTTTATTAGTAAAGGTATCCTGTAATCCCCTCGGCAACATAGCCGTTGGCATTTCTACCTTCAGATTCGTTATTTGTATAGAAGTGATCCCCGTTGCTCGGGTTATAAAATCTATATATCGCGGAGTTGCCTGAGTCTGCAACATATCCGACAACACCATCTAGTCTAAAGCCACTTCTGATAGCAGCGTCTTTTTCAGCTGCACTGGTTGTATAGAAGTGATTATTCCATCTTGCACTATAAAGTCTGTATAATGGGGAGCTTCCGGAAACTTGATTAGCGGAAACATTACCCAGCGAACCTTCGCTCCTATACCCTAAAGAGTTAATAGCGTAATCTCTTTCAGAAGCATTGCTTGTATAGAAGTGGTTGTTAGCTCGAGCATTGTATAGACGGTATAACGGAATATTGCCTGTGCTTGGAGTTGGTACTGCAATTGAACCCTGGTCGTCAGCAGGATTATTAGAATGCGGAACGCTATTAAAGCCAGAAGTAGGTAATGCTAAATACGGGAATGAACCTCTAAAGCTTTTTTCGTTGGCATCAACACCATCACCTAACTGTACTCCAGTAGGGTCAGGAGTAAACTCTGGATGGAACAATGGATACGCCGCGCCGGCAACTGCACGGATCGAAATATCTGTAACATCGTCTGCTAATCTTCTTCCATTTGGATAACCTTGATTATCTCCGCCTAAAACTCCGAAGCGATTCGGGTTTGCAGTAGGAGCTACTGCTACGTTTAATCTTAATTGTTCAGAAGGCTTCACATTTGCAGGTTTGGTCAGATTTGGTAAACCAGTTAAGAATATCGCTACTAAATCATCTCTTTGTTCTGGGGTGCCAAATGCTCCCTGTGGAGGAACATTAATGTTGTACAAACCTTTTAATAATTTTCCTAACTCAGGATTAGTCACAAAGTTTGCGAACTGAGCATCATTAGCTGGTTGGGAACGATTCCAAAGATCTTTCTTACTAACTGGGATAACAACTTCATTTACCAAAGGTGCGCCTAAACGAGAAACTTGCACGAATGGTCCAGAGTTGCTAACTGTGCTGCCTAAAACAGTTGTTGACTGGCGAGAGGCAGTTGTCCATGTCCCAATAATAGCCGCGGCATCCGCAGTAGCTGTTGGTCTAGTCTTGCTACTTGTAAGCTGGTCAATTGGAACTTGAATAGCGATAGAGTTAACATTATAGCCTCGTAGGCCATCTACCCCACCACCTTGATTACCTGGGAGCTTTCTAATTGTCAGTAGGTCGAAAAGTCCGCCTAGGTCTGCAAAGAAAGGATCATCGCTTTGCCCAGCGAATACTTTAACTCCGCCGGCAAGATCTCTAACAGCTTGAGCCTGCAGACTTGGATAGTCTGGTGTGGATTTTGGCCCGATATTAGCTGGTGGAGTCGGTATATCTGTTCCTAAAACTGTACTTACACCGTTATCAATTCGAGTAACAGTGTAGAGTTGTTTAAGATTCCAATCTGCATCGTTAACATCGGTGATAGGGCCGGTGTTATATAAGAATGTGTCAGGATTTTGCTGAACACTTCTAAAACGGAACTGATAAGTTATATCCTCTACTGCGTCCGCATTATGATCTACTTTAATCTCATAAAGAACAGAGTCGTCAAAAGGATAGAAATTTGGTCCACCATTAGGCTCCTGGAAAGGAACGTAATTAGCAATCAACGTCACGGTGCTCGAATTATCCGGACTTACGAAAGCATACATATCTGTAGCATCGGCTTTAGGATCCGATGTGATCAATGGCGCTTCACGGTGACTAGAACCGAAAACCGGCACACTAGAAACCACTAATGCTAAAAGTAAAAAAGACCCAAGAGTCGCTTTTACTTTTCTACTTCTTGAAACCTTTTCAGACACTCTCTGCAAAACACTTTTGATATCCGATTTTGTATTCATTTGGTATCTTTTCTATTGGTTAGTTAATTTACTTAAGTATATACGGCCTACTAAGATTGACCATTTGAATCTTGAACAACTTTCGGACTATTTTTTGATTTTTTTTGGATGTTCTAGCATAAAGAGCACGAGATGTGTTCAAAATCTAAAATAATCCTTATAATACGCTTATCCATGTCTCTAAGAATAAATAAGACAATAGTTAAACACTCAATCATTGGAATAGCCAGCTTTTTAGCTGTCTTTTTTATTTGGCAGACGCTGAAAAAGCCAGCCACCCAAGGCGACTGGCAACAACACCTTACAATCCCCTCCACAGCTGAATTTAACGGGGACACCGTAACTGTTCGCAATATCAGAAACTTTCGATATGCACCCACCGAAAAGGATATGCAACCAGACTATTATGATAAGACTTACGATCTTACCCAAATAAAGAAAATATGGTACATCTCCGAACCTTTTAACGAAGCGACCTACGCCGGACACACATTTGTTTCGTTCGAGTTCAATAATGGCGACTTCTTAGCAATAACAATTGAAGCTCGCAAAACTAAAGACCAGACTTACAGCATCTTTAAAGGTATGTTCCGTACCTATCCACTAATTTACATCGCAGCAGATGAACGCGATGTTTTGCTTCTTCGCGCAAATATTAGAAAAGATAAGGTCTACGTTTATCCAGTTAAAACCTCTTCACCCGAAAACTCTAGAATCTTACTTACAGACATGCTCACTCGCATGAATGAACTACTAAAAGACCCGGCCTGGTACAACACCTATTTTGCCAATTGCACTTCAAGCATTGCTTATCATGTTAACAAAATCACTCCAGGGCGAATATCTAAGTTCTCCTGGCAACTACTACTTACAGCCTCAGCAGATGAATTGGCTTTAAAGCGCGGACTTCTCGACACAGACCTTTCCATAGACGAAGCAAGGAAAAAGTATTTCGTAACCGATAAGTCTCAAAGAATCGGTGACGTACCAAATTATTCAAAACTAATTAGAGAAGGCTTAGAAAAATAAAAATATGGATACATCAGCTACTCCAGTTCCTACCGCACCCAAAAATGATAAGTTTTTTTACAATTTGTTGGTAACACTGGTAGTTATTCTATCCTTAATTGCAGCAAGTATAAGTAAAAACTCCCCCCTTGGGGTGTATGTAGTAATAGGTTTGATCATTATCTCGTTATTGCACTCCATTTCTAAAAGAAAAGAAACTGGCTTTTCTAAAATACACTGGCTGGCTATATGGACAATACTTGCCTCATGGCTAGCTAGAGGTATTTTACCAGTGCACCTAACGGCCGGTGATTATCTGAGTTATATAGTAATAATTTTTTGGGTTAGCTATTTTCTGTTTCGAATGTTCAAAAAGAAATATGGCGATCAAAATCCCACCATTACCGGTACCATACTAAAATATGACTCCGGCAGCCTGGAGAGTGACGAAGCTCTTATCTATAAGACGATCCCTCGGCAAGCTTTTGTAACAGTTTATTTAACAATGCTGGCGGTGGGTTACCCCCGCAGCTCTCATGAATTTGATTTAACACCAGGATTATACATCGTACTTGGATTTTTTTTACTCTTAATGAGCTATATTGTATTCGATATATACCTGTCGATACTGAGAAAAAAAGTATTGAAACCTCTTCCACACAAATTTCTTATAGTCTTACCAATGGTAATATTTTTTACTTTGATGTACTTAGTTACCAAAGCTTAACTTACTCTACGTAAGCTGTGCCACTAGCTCTGTAACCTGCTCTCCGACTTTTTCTGGGAGCTTTTCTTTATCCATCCAAAAAATTTCCCAAATATGACCGTCTAGATCACTGAAGCTTTTACCGTACATAAAATCTGGTTGAGGAAAATCCGCTGGAGGATTTTCAGTAGCCCCCAAGGAAATAGCCTTGGCGAATATCTCATCAACCTGTTCTTTGCTTTCCACTGACAAAGCAAGATTCACTTCGGTGTACTTATGGGCATCGACAATTTCTTTTTTTGTAAAATGTTTAAAAAAATCTTCAGTAAGAACCATAGCGAAAATATTTTCGCTAATCACCAGACAGACTGCATTACTATCAGTAAACTGAGGATTAATAGTAAATCCAATGCCAGTAAAAAAAGATTTCGCTTTTTCCAAATCCTTAGTCGACAGATTAACAAATATCTGTTTGCTCATATTTTTTTATTAATAATTCTTACTCAATTTTATTTACTTGATCTACCTCAGCCTCAATCGCTTTCTTCTCTTTCAATCGAGCCAAATATATTGTCAAAATAACGACAGCTAAGGTGATTACAATGGCGTATAAAAACTTAGCACTCAAAGAATCGCTCCCGTCTTTAAAAAATCGTTCAATCAAAGCTTTAATTGCTTCATTCCATGCTAAGCCAGCGACCAATCCAAATGCGGCAATAATGTAGCCTAGGGTTTGTTGTCTTACCTCTTGTCTTATACTTCTGGTTTCCTGAACCAGTTTTCCACCAATCAACCTATTCATTTAATTGCTCCTTCGATCTTTAGTAGTTTAATCTTGTTCGCGTCTCCTCTATTGTATCTACCCGCTTTTCCGTCTGCCCTAATTACTCTATGGCAGGGAATACTTTTGTCATAATTATGGCTCATTATGCTTCCAACAGCCCGAAACGCTCCCGGACTACCTGCCAACTCTGCCACATCTCCATAGGTCAAAGTTCTCCCTTTCGGGATCTTTGCCACGACTTTTAGGACCTTTTCTCTGAATGTTAGCTCAATTTTCATACTACTATTCTACATCCGAACGTCAGAATTTTCCATGGTATAATCAAGTAACAAATCTTTACTCTTGAACGTCTAAATAGGTAGTACACAATATGGCCCCAGATGGCGACAAAATACTGATATTGGAAGCAAAAAGCGGCAGCGAGCATGCTTTTGGCAAGCTTTACCAGCTTTATTTCGAGAAAATCTTCAAGTTTATCTACTTTCGGGTAAGTCACAAAGAGATAGCCGAGGATCTGACCGAGGATGTTTTTATTAAAGCATGGACCAGTATTAAATCAGTTAAGGAAGATTCCTTCAGCGGTTGGCTGTATCAGATCGCCAAGAACAAGGTTATTGACCATTACAGTCAGAAAAAAATCACAGTTGACCTCGAAGATGTAACCAATGTTTTAGAATCTGAAGACGATCTCAATGATGATGCCAACACAGTTATGGAAAGAAAGTTGTTTAAGGACTGCCATAA